>DASSSM010000421.1:0-2329 GCA_035708425.1 Pseudolabrys sp. | reverse complement strand
GCCGCCGGATAACGCGTGCGCAGCAGCCGGCAAAAATCAGGATTGAATTCGACAAGGATCAACCGGCGCGGATCGACACCGTGCCGCACGAGCGCCTCGGTCACTGGGCCGGTGCCCGGACCCAATTCGATCACAGGCCCCTGCGACTGTGGATCGACGTAGCGTGCCATCGCACGCGCAAGCACCCGGCTCGACGGCATCACTGCGCCGGTCGAGAGTGGCTTTTCGATCCAGGAGCGGATGAACTGCATCTCGTCATCGAGACGCAGGCTCTTTTTTTCGACGCGGGCTACTGAATGTAAGGGCATTGCTGCGAGGTCACGCGTACGGGCGGCGGGCCTCGCCGCAACATTTACGGGTATAGGGCGCAAGGCGGGGGGTCAAGATGGGTTACCCTGATTGGCTCCCTCGGCTTCCCAAACCATCCAAAAACTCTTTGACTCGACTGAAAAAACCGGCCGATTCCGGCTGAGTTACCTCCGACGACAGCTTTTCGAACTCGGCCAGCAGTTCGCGCTGGCGTTTGGTGAGGTTTTGCGGCGTTTCCACCGCTACTTGAACGTACATATCTCCAGTTTGTTTCGCCCGCAGCACCGGCATTCCTTTGCCTGCCAAACGGAAGCGGCGGCCGGTCTGCGTGCCAGCTGGGACCTTGACCCTTACCTTGCTGCCGTCAATCGCCGGGACCTCAAACTCACCGCCAAGTGCGGCGCTCGCCATCGAGATGGGCACGCGGCAATGCAGGTCTGCGCCGTCACGCTGGAAGAACTCGTGCGATCCGACTTCAAGAAAAATATAGAGATCGCCGGGCGGGCCGCCGCGTAAGCCCGCCTCGCCTTCGCCGGCGAGCCGGATACGGGTACCGTCTTCGACACCGGCCGGAATATTCACTGAAAGCGTGCGCTCGCGGGTCACCCGGCCGCCACCGCCGCAGACTTTGCAGGGGTCGTCGATTACCTGCCCGCGACCGTGGCAGGTGGGGCACGTTCGTTCGAGCGTGAAGAAGCCCTGTGCATGGCGAATTTTGCCCGCGCCGCCGCAACTACCGCACGGCTTCGGCTTGGTGCCGGCCTTGGCGCCGCTGCCAGAGCAGGCTTCGCAGACTACTGAAGTGGGAATGCGAATTTGCGCCGTCTTGCCGCTGAACGCCTCATCCAGCGTTATTTCCATATTGTAGCGCAGGTCGGATCCTCGCTCGCGGCCGGAGCCACGACCGCGCGCCGAGCCCATGCCGAAAATGCCTTCAAAGATGTCGGCAAAGGTCGAGCCGAAATCGGCGCCAAATCCATGGCCGCTCATGCCGCCATGCTCAAATGCAGCATGACCGAACCGGTCATAGGCGGCACGCTTGTCGCCATCCTTGAGGACGTCGTACGCCTCATTGATTTCTTTGAAGCGGTGCTCGCAATCCTTGTCACCGGGATTACGGTCGGGGTGATGCTGCATAGCGAGCTTGCGGAACGCGGCCTTGAGCTCGACCTCGGTACAGGTGCGGGTAACGCCTAGAACTTCGTAGTAGTCGCGCTTGGACATCCCGCTGCCGCCCTAATTCATTCGCGCCGAGCGAGCCGTACGTGATTCGGCCACCTGGCGTCCCCGCAAACATGCACCCCCGGACTCGTGCCCGGGGGTGACATAATTCGCGGACCGCCTGTGCATGGCTCGAAGGCCACGGTCAGGCGGATTTCTTCTTGTCGTCGTCGACCTCGGTGAATTCCGCGTCGACCACGTCTTCCTTTTTCTCGCCCGGCGCTGCGCCATCGCCGCCTGCACCGGAGGCGCTCTGCGCTTCCTGCTGCTGCTTGTACATGGCCTCGCCGAGCTTCATCGATGCCTGCGCCAACGCGTTGGTTTTGGCTTGGATCGCCGAAGAATCGTCGCCCTTGAGCGCTTCCTTCAGATCGGCAATCGCATTTTCGATTGCGGTGCGATCCGCATCGCCGATCTTCGACCCATGCTCGGAGAGCGCCTTCTCGGTCGAGTGCACAAGTGCCTCGGCGTGGTTCTTCGCCTCGACCGCAGCCTTACGCTTCTTGTCCTCTTCGGCGGGAGACTCCGCGTCCTTGACCATCTTTTCGATATCTGCCTCGGACAGGCCGCCCGAAGCCTGGATGCGAATTTGCTGTTCTTTGCCGGTTGCCTTGTCCTTCGCTTGCACGTTGACGATGCCGTTGGCGTCGATGTCGAAGGTAACTTCGATCTGCGGCACACCACGTGGCGCCGGTGGAATACCGACCAGGTCAAACTGACCGAGCATCTTGTTGTCGGCCGCCATCTCACGCTCGCCCTGGAACACTCGGATCGTCACCGCGTTCTGGTTGTCCTCGGC
>DASSSM010000420.1:0-6250 GCA_035708425.1 Pseudolabrys sp. | reverse complement strand
CCTCGCGATAGGCTTCCCACAACACATCGAACAGATGCGGGTCCATGCGCGTCGATTTTTCCTTGCGCCAGTCGCGCATGAACCAGTCGAGCTTCTTGAGCGCGGCGTCGTCGTAGCGGCCGTTGCGCTTGAAGGTGATCGTGATGTCTTCGCCGGTGTGGACGTGATGGAACGACAGAGTGCGCGTGTCGCCTTCGGCGCTGGCGTTTTGCAACGCGTCGTTGGCGCCGAGCATGAATAACCCGGCGAGGCCCAGGCGGGCCCCGGCGCGTATTAAAGTCACAGCGAGCGGGCGCTCGCGCGACGCGTCAATAGGCACAGCGTTGATCCGTGAACAGATCCGTCCCACGTCGCCGTCACGTCCCCGTCGGGCCACCGTAACGGCAGCCCCGTGAGTGTTATCGGGATCGGTTAATGAGAAATTAGCGCCGGTCCCCCGTCCGGCCTCTAACTTTCCGTGGAAATGGGCCGAAAACGGGGCAAGCCGGAACTTGATCCCTGATAATTCGAGGGCCGTCCGACCCCGGCGGAGTCTCGAAAGAGCCTGCAAACACGCTATTTGCGGGCCCTTCGCTCACCCGGCCGGGACGTCCTCATCCAGGCCCAGCCCCTCCAGCTTGCGATAGAGGGTCGAGCGCCCGATTTTCAGCCTCCGCGCCACCTCGGACATCTGCCCCCGGTAGTGCGAGATGGCGAAGCGGATAGCCTCCCGTTCGATGTCTTCGAGCGGCCTCACGTCGCCACGCGGGTCGGTGAGCGGAAGCGAATAGCCGGCCGCTTTATGCGCCGGCGCCTGGCCGGTGCCGCTGTCGGCATCGGGCCAGGATGTCGCCAAAGACGCCGCTATGGCCGGCGATGGCTCGATTAGCGGCGGCGCGGACTCGGCACCGCACGAAACGAGGGCGGCAATCTGCGGAAACTCGTTCGCGCCGATCTCGTCGCCGTCGGCGAGAACGACGGCGCGGAAGATCGCATTCTCGAGTTGGCGCACGTTGCCGGGCCAGTGATAGGCGGCAAGCAGCGTCAGGCCTTCGGCACTGATGCTGCGGATCCTTTTTCCTTCTTCGGCGGCAATGCGCGTCAGGAAATGACGCGTCAGCTCGGGAATGTCGTCGCGCCGCATGCGAAGCGGCGGCACCGAAATCGGAAATACGTGCAGGCGATAGAACAGGTCTTCACGGAACCGGCCTGCTTTGACGTCGGCGATCAGATCGCGGTTGGTCGCCGAAACGATCCGCACATCCACCTTTACGCTCTTGCGCCCACCGACCGGCTCGACCTCGCCATCCTGCAGTGCGCGCAACAGCTTCACCTGCGCCAGCGCCGGCAATTCGCCGATCTCATCGAGAAACAAGGTTCCGCCGTCGGCCTCTACGAATTTTCCGCTGTGCCTTTCAGTGGCCCCTGTAAAAGCACCTTTCTCGTGGCCGAACAGGATCGACTCGACGAGCGTTTCGGGGAGGGCGCCGCAATTGACGGCAACGAAAGGCTTGGCACGGCGCGCGCTGCTGCCATGAATGGAGCGTGCGATCAGTTCCTTTCCGACGCCGGATTCACCTTCCACCAGAACCGGAATCGCGGACGCCGCGGCTTTTTCCGCTGCCTTGAGCACGGTCTGCATTGCGGGTGAGCGGGTGATCACGTCGCCGATGCTGAATGTGCCGTCGTGCTTGCGCTTGAGGCGTTGCAGTTCGCCGGCCAGCGCGTTGGTAGCGAGCGCATTTCGCACCGATACCTGCAGCCGTTCGGCGCTCGCCGGTTTGACGACAAAATCGGTTGCGCCGGCGCGCATCGCGGAGACGACGTTGTCGATGCCGCCGTGCGCCGTCTGCACGATCACCGGAACAGTAACGTTGGCCTCTCTCATGCGCGCCAGAACGCCAAGCCCGTCGAGATCCGGCATGACAAGGTCGAGTATGACAGCGTCAATGCGTTCGGTCTTGGGACCAATCAGCAGTTGGCAGGCAGCGTCGCCGCCCTCGACGACGGTCGTCCGGTAGCCAAACCGCTGGATCATTGCTTCGAGCAGGCGCCGCTGGACCGGATCGTCGTCGACGATGAGCACTGCTTCAGCCATTACACCCCTCACGCACAACTGTGCCGAATTGGCGCAATGTCGCCGGTCTACCTTAATGGGTAATTAATGGGTTTTTCGCGCTCACATGCAGGATTGTCGTACTTAGAATTTTAGTCAAAAGCTCGAAAGACTTGGGAAAAAACCTATCCAAGAATTGATATGAATTTTCTTATTTGAGCGCAGAGTGACCGAGGATCCTCACAGGACTTCTAACCTCTTTCGGCGGTCAAATGGTTTTTCGGTTTGGCGAGATCGTGCACAGCCGCGGGCATTTTAGTCCTGCAAATGCCGTGGGTCCGATCGTCTTTACGCTGTTGCTCTGCGCCTCGCTCAGTCCTGTACTGCTGACGCCAATCCCAGCAATGGTCGATTATCCGAACCATCTCGCCCGCATGTACCTGCTCGTCCACGAGGGTACTGCAAGTGACAATCCGTACTATGAGGTGCACTGGGCGCTCTATCCAAATCTAGCGATGGATTTGCTGATCCCGCAATTCGCGCGCCTGTTCAGCGTCGAAACTGCCAGCCGCCTGTTCCTGTTGCTGGGCCAAGGTTTGATCGTCACTGGCGCGCTCGCACTCGAGCGGGTGGTTAAGGGACGTATCGAAGCCGCGGGCTTTGTGGCCGTTATGTTCCTGTATTGCGTGCCGTTCGCATGGGGCTTCGTGAATTTTGAGTTTGGCCTCGGCCTCGCGCTTTGGGGCATCGCCACCATGCTGGCGATAGAGGAACGGTCGTCGCTCATCCGTCTTTTGGTCAATGCATTATTTGTGGCCGTGCTCTTTGCGGCGCATTTTTTTGCCCTCGGCGTTTACGGTGCGACATTGGGCATTTGCGAACTATGGCGGGCATGGCACCGCGAAGCACCGCATAAGGAAACGGCTTTACGGCTAATATTGCTTGCCACTCCGGCGTTAGCGGTGCTCGGCACGATGAAATTAACTGGCGGTGGGATTGGTTTAGAAGGAACGAATTGGTATCTCGCATTTAAGCTGCTTTGGCCCTTCCGCATCCTGAATGGCTACAGCTTGACCGAATCCGCGATCTGCATGGCGGCGCTGGCCATCGCGGTCCATATCGCTGCAAAGCGCGGCTACGTGCAACTCGATAAGCGCGGGCTATGCATCGCGATTGGATTTTCAGTCCTTTACATTGCGATCCCGTCGCGCCTGTTCGGCACGTCGTTTGTTGATTTGCGAATCCTTGTCGCCGCGGCCTTGGTCCTACCGGCTTTCTGTGTGCTCTCGACGCCCCGTCGCGTGAAGTTTATGGCGCTTGCTGGAGCCGCCTGCATCACGCTCATCAATCTCGCAGTTGTGCTGTCGGTTTGGCTCTCTTATCGTGCAGACTACGCGGCGCTGATCGATTCCTTTCACAAACTTGATCGAGGTGCATTGGTATTGATTGGCGCGAGCGGTGCTGGGGATGATCCACCGTTCCGTGACCTTACCCAGTACCCAATGTATAGCGCACCAACACTCGCCGTGGCTTACGCTAATGCCTTTGTGCCGGAACTGTTTTCCGATATCGGTAAGCAACCGATCCAAGCAAGCTCCGCCGTGCAACGCCTCGATGTACCGGACGCTGGGCCTGTTCCTTTAGCGGTTTTAAAGGCGATCGCGGATGGCAAGTCAGCAGCCGCGGTCCCTTCATTTATTCGGTCGTGGACCCGCGATTACGATTATCTTTATCTACTCGGTCGGCCTATTGCGAACCCGATGCCTGAGCGGCTCGAAGAGCAGGTAAGCTCCAGGCGTTTTGTTCTCTACAAAATTCATCGTCATTAGGTGCGCGTCCGCTTTGGGTACAAGCAGACATTCGCCCCGCAGTAAGTCATGTCCGCTCTACCCCCGAAAGCGGACATTGGCGCTGCGAAAGCTAAGGACCAATAGCGGGCATTGACGATCCGACAGGGGACGCCGTTGTAACAAAAAGTTTGAACGGTTAGTGCTTGGCAGCGCCAATCAAGCCAGGCTGATCGCCAGATCGTTGCCATCGTGCTCGGAGCAATCGTAAGACTAAGTCTTGCCGCTGCCATCGCATTGCCATGAGGCATGGCTTAGATGAGGCTGATCCGTCTGTATTTTAAGGAAAAAGATTGCCCGTCATGGCCAAGACCTCATCGCGAAAAACATTGAATAAGGCTCCCAAGTCCGGCGACCTGCCGGAGTGGAATCTCAATGATCTCTATCCGGGCCTCGACAGTCTCGAGGTGAAGCGCGACCTGGAGCTGGCCGACAGCGAGTGCGCGGCTTTCGAACAGGATTTCAAAGGCCGGCTCGCAGCGCTTGCCGCAGGCGAGGGGGCGGGAGCAGCGCTTGCGAAAGCAGTCAAACGCTATGAAGCAATCGACGACAGGCTTGGCCGGTTGGCTTCCTACGCGTCTCTCGTTTACGCCGGCAACACCACCGATCCGGCGCGCGCGAAATTCTACGGCGACATACAGGAGCGCATCACGGCGGCGTCGCTGCACCTCCTGTTTTTCACGCTCGAGCTCAACCGCATTGATGACGCGCAGCTCGAGGCCGCAATGCGCGATCCCGCACTCGGCCACTATCGGCCCTGGATCGAGGACGTGCGCAAGGAAAAGCCCTACCAGCTCGAAGATCGGGTCGAGGAGCTCTTCCACGAGAAGTCGATGACCGGCTATTCGGCCTGGAACAGGTTGTTCGACGAGACGATCGCAAGCCTGCGGTTCAAGGTTGCCGGCAAGACACTCGCCATAGAGCCCACGCTTAATTTTCTGCAGGACGCCGACGGTAAGAAACGCAAGGCGGCGGCCGAGGCGCTGGCAAAGACCTTCAAGGACAATCTGCGGCCGTTCACGCTCATCACCAATACGCTTGCCAAGGACAAGGAAATCTCCGACCGCTGGCGCGGCTTCAAGGACATTGCCGATGCGCGCCACCTGTCGAACAGGGTCGAGCCCGAGGTGGTGGAGGCGCTGGTGTCCGCCGTGCGTGCGGCCTACCCGAAGCTGTCGCATCGCTACTACGCGCTGAAGGCGAAGTGGTTCGGCAAGAAGCGGTTGCCGCACTGGGATCGCAACGCGCCGCTGCCGAAGGTTGCGCAGCGGACAATTCCCTGGGGTGATGCGCGCGCGACCATTCTGACCGCCTATGGCGCGTTCTCGCCAAAGATGGCCGATGTCGCCGATCAGTTTTTCACGAAAAGCTGGATCGATGCGCCGGTGCGTCCGGGCAAGCAGCCGGGCGCGTTCGCGCATCCGACGGTGCCATCGGCGCATCCTTACGTGCTGCTCAATTACATGGGCAAGCCGCGCGACGTGATGACGCTCGCGCACGAATTGGGGCATGGCGTGCACCAGGTGCTCGCCGCGCCCAATGGCGCATTGATGGCACAGACGCCGCTCACTTTGGCCGAGACCGCATCGGTCTTCGGCGAAATGCTCACCTTCCGGAAGCTGCTCGCGGACACCACGGACCGGAAGCAGCGCAAGGCTATGCTCGCTGCCAAGGTCGAGGACATGATCAACACGGTCGTGCGCCAGATCGCGTTCTACAGCTTCGAGCGCAAGGTGCATGGCGAGCGGCGCAATGGTGAGCTCACATCCGACCAGCTTTGCGATCTCTGGATGTCGGTGCAAAGCGAGAGCCTGGGGCCGGCGATCGAGCTCAAGCCGGGCTATGAGACGTTCTGGGTCTATATCCCGCATTTCGTGCATTCGCCGTTTTACGTCTATGCCTATGCCTTCGGCGATTGCCTGGTGAACTCGCTCTATGCGGTCTACGAAAAATCAGCGAGCGGTTTCGCCGAGCGCTATCTCGAAATGCTTGCAGCCGGCGGCACCAAGCATCATGCCGAATTGCTGGCGCCGTTCGGTCTCGACGCGCGCGACCCGAAGTTCTGGGACGGCGGCTTGAGCGTGATCGCAAGGCTGATCGAAGAGCTCGAACGCCTGGAGTAGGGCTTGTCCAGGCTTTGGGCCTTATTTTTCGAGCCAAAACTGATTAGATAATGCGGGTGAGCCCGCCGATGTCTCCAAACGACCGTGAACGGAATCGCTTTTCCGCGCGTGCCAAGCGCTACGCGAAAGTCGGCACGCAGCTGAGCGGCACCGCCGCGCGTTTTGCCGGCGCGCGATTTTTCGGCGTGCCGCTCGATCGCGCCGCCAACGCGCTCGAGCTTGCGGCTGCGCTCGGCGGGCTGAAA
>DASSSM010000419.1:0-5239 GCA_035708425.1 Pseudolabrys sp. | reverse complement strand
GATAACGCGATCAAAATAGTGTCCGTAGACGACATCGAATTTGAACGGCGCCATGGCCTTGCCGATGTGCTCAACCTCGCGTTTCGACAGCGGAAGAAAATTCGGATAGCTGCGCATGAATGAAAACCATTTGCGGTCCTGCGCGATGGTCAGAATATCTCCCGCGCAAACGACGCCGCGCCCGCCGGCGCCTCCCGCCCAATGAACGACCGTGCCGCCCGGAAAGTGCCCGCCGCAGCGGACCAATGTAACGCCATCCCAAAGCTTGAACGTGTCGCCCTGCCACAACTTGATCGCCGGCCCCTTCCGCATGATCCATTCCTGGTCGGCGGCGTTGAGATGGATCGGACAGCCGAAAGCCTGCGCCCATTCGTTCATCGTCGTGTAGAAATGCGGATGCGAGATCGCGATCGCTTTCAGGCCGCCCATCCCCTTGATAAGACTCACGGTCGCAGGATCGAGCGTCGCAACGCAGTCCCAGAGAATATTGCCCCCTTCCGTGCGCACCAGCAGCGCGCGTTGCCCGATGGCGAAACCGGCACCGATGCCGATGACGCCGGTATCGTATTCGTGGAACGCATTCATGTGGCTCTGCTGCAGCGCCGGCAGCGTCGTCCAGGTTTGGCCGCGCGGCGGCACGTATTGCCGCTCCTCCTCGCAGATTGTGCATTGGGCGGGCGGTTGCGCGCTTTCGGGATATTGCGTGCCGCAGGCGGTGCAGATGTAAAGGGACATGGCATTCCTTACGTGCGTTTGCAGGTCAATAACGCGTATTTTCGTTGTTCACTGTGCTTTTGCAAAGCGCTTTGCGTCACCGTCGCGTCAGTCCGCGCCACGGCGTTCGCCGCCTGACCTACTCGTCTATTGCAACGTAAGCGCGAGGGCGATTGGCCCTGCCATCATCAGAAAAACTGTGTGCTTCGCGAATGGTGGTTGGCCAAGTGAGACCTGATGGGTTTTGCATTACGTAAACATCCGTAATTGACCCGCCAAATAGCACTGACGATTTTAAAGAGCGATGGATCGGCCGCCGCTTACGCGGGCCGCCATTGGAGGATTTGCCATGGACATGCTTACAGGCATCGCGCTCTTTGCGGTCCTCGCGGTCGTCTTGGCCGCGGGCTTCTATGTTCTGAAGCCAGAGAAATAGCTGGGCGTATTTCCATTGCCTTGGTCGCGGAGTGCCGCCCGAGGCGCCGATTTGCGTGGAGGAGTGGTTTCAACGCACCGCTCTCATAGATGTTTGCGACCAACCACGTATGCCTTCTAACCGACCGCTGCATTCTGGGGTGTAGGGAAACCCAATGCTCGATTTTCTGCCGGTCTGTGTTTTGGTCATGATCGCCGCCAGCATGGCGTTTGTGCGAATGTGAATTTGAAGTGTTCTTGTCTGGATTTCGGGTCCGGCGCTGACGCGCCGTTGCAGCGCTCAGCTCATGTGCGGCCCGGGCCCTCCGGCAGCCTCGAGCACCGCCGCGCGCCATTCGCGCTTGACCGGCAAAATCGGGGGCATCGGAGCAAAGTTGGGCTCCGCAGTGGGCGCTGCGATCGACTCGATGTTCTCGGTCTGCGATCCCCTGCGCATGAACAAATTGTAGATCACCCATTGGGCGCGATGCCGCTTGCCGCGCAGCGGAAATCTCTCGGCAATCGATGAGGCCGAATAGAAGTTCTCGTAGGCGCGCCCGACACCAATGCGAAGCTCATCGGGCAACATCTGGGCCGGCCGATAGACGACATGTCCCTGGTCGTACATCGTCCAGTCGAACGAAACGATGCGATTGGCTTTCTTCATCTCGTACCACGTCAGCGTGCCGGGATAGGGCGTCAGGGTCGAATAGGCGCAGGCATCGTAGCCGGCGTCGCGGTTGAACTTAACGGTATCGTCGAACACCGACAGGTCGTCGCCATCGAACCCGTACATGAACAGACCGAACACCATGATCCCGTAGGAGTGCACTTTCTGAACCAGCGCCGCGAAGGTCTCGGGGCGGTTGACGTGCTTGTGCACGCTGGTGAGCGTCGCCCGCGATATCGATTCAAAACCGATGCTCAGCAGCGTGCAGCCGCTCTCCGCCGCAAGCTCGAGCATTCGGTCGTCCTGCGCCAGTTTTGACGTGACGCCGGCCTGCCAATGAATATTGCGGCCCTTGAGCGCGCGCATGACCTCTTTCGGGCGCTCCGGCGTACCGAAAAAGTCGGCGTCGTTGATCGAGATGGTGCGGGAGCCGCAATTCTCCATTTCACGAATCACTTCGTCGACCGGCCGATAGCGGAACCTGAGACCGTTCATCAGCGGCTCGGCGCAGAACGTGCAGCCCTGGTGGCAGCCGCGTGACGTCTGGACAAAGGTCTTGTTGACGTAGCGGTGCTTCTTCAGAAGATCGTAGCGCGGCATCGACAGGCCGGTCATCGGATGCAGCTTGTCGGACTTGTAGGTGCCCCGCATCTCGCCGCGTTCCAGATCGTCGAGCAGTTTGTCGATCACAAGCTCGACTTCGCCGATGACCACGGCGTCGCAATGGCTCAGCGCCTCCTGCGGCATGAAGCTTGGATGCACACCGCCCATCACCACCGGGATGCCTTTGGCCCGGAAACGATCGGCAATTTCGTAGCCACGATTCACATAGCTCGTCATCGCGGAAATGCCGACGAGATCAGCCTTCAGGTCGAAATCAATCGTTTCGATGTTCTCATCCGTCAGCACCACCTCGTATTGGTCCCGCGGAATGCAGGCCGCCACAGCCAGCAGGCCTGCAAGCGGCGAGTACAAAGCGCGGTTGAGATAGAGGGGCCGGGTTGTAAGGGAATCGGTCTTGGGATTGATGAGATGAATGACGCGCGAACGCACGAGTGACCTCCCCTGGCAACGCCCCCTTACACCTCAGGCCAATGAGAATTCCGCCGTCAGGTTCCCGCCCTTTCCAAATTAAAACAGGTTCAAAAACGATTTGACGGTATCAGAAAACTACCCCGACACCTTCGCCTTTACCGCCCGCGGCCGATCGAATCCGCGGCCGACCGCCGCTGGTGCGCGACACGACGCAGCATGGCGTCCAGCTCGTTCGCATCGACGCCGTCGGCGCTGATCACGGCCTGAGTGATGGGATCCGACAGGATGTCTTCGAGAGATGGTTCGCGCCAGCATTTCATGGATCGACTCCTTATTACGTGTAGCTTGTGTTTTTGGCCCTGGGCCCCGCTCGGGCTCTCTAGGCGGCAATACGCGCGTGCTTGACAAAGCCACCGGCCACTTCGGGGTGATTGCTGCGGCCCGTGCCTGCCGGCTCGTCCTTCGTGACACGGAACCACAGCGCGTAGAGCGCCGGCACGACCAGCAGCGTCAGGATGGTCGCAATCAGCAGCCCGCCCATGATGGTGATCGCCATCGGGCCCCAGAACACGCTGCGCGACAGCGGGATCATGCCGAGGATCGCGGCAAGCGCCGTGAGCGTCACCGGCCGCGCGCGACGAATGGTGGCGTCGATGATCGCGCGATAGCGCGCGTGGCCTTCGGCGATATCGCGGTCGATCTGATCCACCAGGATCACGGTGTTGCGCATAATCATGCCGGCGAGCGCGATCAGGCCGAGCAGCGCGACGAAGCCGAAGGGCCGGTTGGAAATCAGCAACGCACCGGTTGCGCCGATGAGGCCAAGCGGCGCGGTCACAACCACGAGCGCCAGTCGCGAGAAGCTTTGCAGCTGGATCATCAGCAGCACCAGCATCGCGATGATCATCACCGGAAAGACGGCGACCAGGGCGACATTCGCCTTGACGCTTTCTTCGATCGATCCGCCGGTTTCGATCCTGTAACCATAGGGCAGCGCATCCTTGATAGACTTGAGCTTGGGCGCGACTTCGTTGCTCACATCAGGCGCCTGCACGCCGTCGATGACGTCGCTGCGGACCGTCAGCACCAGGTCGCGGTTGCGCCGCCACAGGATTGGCTCCTCGAACTCATAGGAAAGCTTCGCGACCTGCGACAGCGGCACCGCGACTCCATTGCGAGTCGCGATGGTGAGGGCCGGCAGCCGGTCGAGATCGAGCCGCTCGGACGGAATGGCGCGCGCCACGACGCCGATCCGCTCAATGCCTTCGCGGTATTGCGTGATCGTAAAGCCCGAAACCAGCGTCTGCAGGGTTTGCGCGACCTCCTGCGGCGTCAGCCCCAGGGCCCGCGCGCGATCCTGGTCGATATCGAGCCGGATCGACTTCACCTGCTCGTTCCAATCGAGATGCGGATCGATGAGCTTGTGGTTTTCCGCCATCACCTTGCGGACGTCCTCGGCGATGCCACGCACTTTCAACGGGTCGGGGCCGATAACGCGGAACTGAACAGGAAAACCGACCGGCGGGCCGAACACGAAGCGGTCGACACGCGCGCGCGCCTGCGGCAACGCGCCGGCAGCGATTGCCTTCTCCAGCCGGGCCTTGAGGCGCTCGCGGCCCTCGAGATTTTTTGTGACGATCACGACCTGCGCAAAATTGGGGTTGGGCAATTCCGGGTTGAGGCCGAGCCAGAACCGCGGGGCGCCCGCGCCGACATAGGTCGTGTAGCTCTCGACATCCGGATCGTTGCCGATGAGCTGCTCCGCCTTTTTGGCCGTCGCCTCGGTGACGCCGATCGCCGTCCCTTCGGGCAGCCGCATCTCGAAGAAAAGCTCGGTACGCGTCGAGGTCGGGAAGAATTGCTGCTGCACCAGACCGAAGCCGGCGATGCTGGCAACGAACATAAAGACCGTTGCCGCAACCACCGTTTTTCGCCAACGCAAGACGAACTCGATCACCCTCCGCAGCGCCCGGTAGATGCGCGTCTGATAGATTGCGTCCGGATCATGTTCGGTGCCGTGCTTCTTGAGATCGGGCAACAGCCTGATTCCGAGATAGGGCGTGAACAGCACCGCCACGAACCACGATGCGATCAGCGCAATGCCGACCACCCAGAAAATGCCGCCGGCATACTCGCCGGCGCTGGACTTGGCGAAGCCAACCGGCAGGAAGCCCGCCGCGGTCACCAGCGTCCCGGTCAGCATCGGGAATGCGGTCGAGGTCCAGGCAAAGGTCGCGGCTTTCATCCGGTCGAACCCCTGCTCCATCTTCACTACCATCATTTCGATGGCGATGATCGCATCGTCGACCAGCAGTCCAAGCGCGATGATAAGTGCACCCAGGGTGATGCGGTGCAGGTCGAACCCGATTGCAAACATCACGACAAAGACGATGGCCAGGACCAAGG
>DASSSM010000418.1:0-11993 GCA_035708425.1 Pseudolabrys sp. | reverse complement strand
ATTTTGACCAAGGACGCTACGCCGCAGCACACAGAAGGCAAGCCGCAAACCAAAACGGACGAGGGCGAAAAACAGCATGTATCGCAGGGTCGGGGCGACTTCATAACACCCAGCCATCGTTCCGACGTGGGCGCGCCGACTCCGCCTGGCGCCGACGTCAGCGCTGCCGCGAAAACATCGAACGACGTTCCGACGCAACCCCCAATTCCCAGCAGCGCCCCTCACGCATCGGAAAATGCCGCAGCGCCGGCCACTCTTGTTTCGCAGCCCGGCCCACAGCCGGCGGCTATTCCGCTGTCCGGAGTCGCCATAGAGATTGCCGGCAAGGCACTTGCAGGCAAGAACCGTTTTGAAATCCGGCTTGACCCACCCGAGCTTGGCCGCATCGACGTACGACTTGACGTCGACCACGACGGCAACGTGACATCCCGGCTGACGGTCGATCGCCCCGACACGCTCGATCTCTTGCGCCGTGATGCGGCGGCCCTCGAACGCGCGCTGCAGGATGCAGGCCTTAAAACCGCGAATAACGGTCTTCAATTTTCTTTGCGCGATCAGTCAATGAACGAACAGGCAGGTACGTCTCCCGGCGCGGCCGTTTTGGTCGCGAACGACGAAAGTTTGCCTTCCATCGATGTCATCCCGCAACGATACCGCCTAGCCGGTCAGGGCGGCGGTCTCGATATCCGCGTCTGAGGTTTGAACATGGCTACGGTTCCCCCTATTACCGGCACTGGCACCAGCTCGGTTTCGGGCGCATTGGATAACGTCGAGATCACGAGCAATTTCACGACGTTCCTGCAGTTGCTGACGACGCAACTGAAGAACCAGAACCCGCTCGATCCGCTCGACACCAATCAATTCACCCAGCAGCTCGTCCAGTTCGCGCAAGTCGAGCAGCAGATGAAGTCCAACGATCTGCTCTCCGGGCTGGTCCTCCTTGAAAAAAGCTCGGAGGCGACGGCTGCCCTTGCTTATGTCGGCTCAACCGTGGTGGTCGATGGATCGACAGCGCAGCTGGCCAATGGCCAGGCGAAGTGGACTTTGAATGTCAGCAAGCCCTCGACCGCGACCATCACAATCAAGGATGCGACGACCGGACAGTCGGTCTATACCGGCACCATCGGCGTCAACCCGGGCAATCAGGCGTTCACTTGGGACGGCCGGGGCAATGATGGGCGGGTCTGGCCAGACGGCAGCTACACGTTGACCGCCACCGCAGTCGACTCCAACAAGCAATCAGTCGGCATTTCCACCGAGGTCGAAGCGGTCGTCGATTCCGTCGATCTCACGGGATCTTCGCCGGTATTGTCGATCAACGGTCAGGACTACACGCTCGACAAGATCAAGCGGATCGTCCGCTCGTCTGGTTAAGTGCGCGTGCCGCTCTAAGAAGCGGACGCACGCGGTCGGCTGCGCGCATCGCCAATGACTTGATCGATGGCTCGCTCAAGCACAGAGAGCTCGAACGGCTTACGCAGAATATCGAAGCGACCGTCGGCAGCCTGAGCCGCATCTGAAAAGCCACTGGTTAGCAGAATGGGCAGGTCGGGATACTGCTCGCGGCAGGCCTGCGCCAAGCCAAGCCCGTCCATCGGGCCCGGCATGACGATATCCGAAAACAACAAGTTGAATTCGATGCCCTGCTGAAGGTGTCGCAACGCCTCGGCGGCATTTTCTGCCCGCACCACGCGGTACCCGAGCTGCTCGAGCAGCGCGGAAGTCACATCGGCGACGTCGCGGCTGTCTTCCACGACAAGCACAGTCCCTTGAACGTTCTCACGCCCTGTCGAAGCACTCGTCCCAGACTCCGCCGGCACTTCCGTGGGTGCGCGCGGGAGATAGACGGTCACAACCGTGCCACGGTCCGGCTCGCTTGCGACCGTGACCGCCCCGCCGGACTGGTTGGCGAAACCGTGCACCTGCGAAAGGCCGAGCCCGGTCCCCTTGCCGACCGGCTTCGTCGTGTAGAACGGCTCGAACACCCTCTGCAGCACATCCTCTGGAATTCCGGTTCCAGTATCGATGATGGCCAGCGCAACAAAATCTCCTTCGAGCGCGCCGGCGGCCGAACCTGGGGTGAGAACGACGTTGCGCGCCTGCAGCGTGATCGTGCCGCCGTCAGGCATGGCATCGCGGGCATTGACGGCGATATTGACGAGCGCGAGTTCCAGCTCGCCCAGATCGACTTCGACTGGCCAGATCTTGTCCTCAATGTCGACGACAAGCTCAATATTGCCGCGCAGCGACGGTGCGAGCATGTCGCGCACCGCACCGATGTGCGCATGCAGTTCGACCACGACCGGCATGAGCTGTTGGCGCCGAGAAAACGTGAGCAATTGTCGGGTGAGCTTCTCACCACGGCTAGCGGCGGCCCGGATCGCTTCGACGGCCTGGACGTCCTTTGGCTCGCTCAGTTTGCGCTGCAGGATTTGTGCGTAGCCGGAGACGATCATGAGCAGATTGTTGAAATCATGCGCGATGCCCCCAGTCAGTTGACCGAGGGCTTCCATCTTCTGCGCCTGAGCCAGCTGCTCCCGGGTCTCGTCGAGCGCGATCTGTGCTTCACGCTGGGCAGTGATATCGCGGGTTATCTTGGCAAACCCGGCCAGTTCACCCGTATCGTCGCGAATAGTCTCGATCAGCTCGTTGGCATAGAAGCGGCTGCCATCCTTGCGCACGAGCCAGCCTTCCGCCTCGTATTTACCTTCGCGGGCCGCGGTCTCCAAGGCGTGCTCCGGCACGTTCTGGGCACGATCTTCCTCGGTGTAAAATTGACGGAAGTGCTGGCCGACAATTTCATCGGCACTGTAGCCCTTGATCTGTTCGGCGCCGGCATTCCAGCTGCGCAAGTGGCCGCCGACATCAAGCATGTAGATGGCGTAGTCGCGAAGGCCCGTCAGCAGCATGCGGATATTCTGCTCCGACTCGCGCAAGGCTGTTTCGGCTTCCTTGCGCTCCGTCACATCGAGACAGACGCCGAGCATGCGGGCGGCGGCGCCATCCTGGTCGCGGATGACCTCTCCAACGCTGTGCAGATGACGGACATGCCCGTCGCCGCGGATGATCCGCTCTTCGTGGCTGAAGTCGCGCCCCGTTTTCAGGGCGTGGGTCAGGCTCGTTTGCACGTGGGCGCGATCATCTGGATGGATAAGGTTCAAGAAATCGGCAAAGGTGCCGCCAAATTCGCCGCGCGCCAGTCCGTAGATTCCGTAAAGCTGGTCCGACCAGCTGATGCGATTTTTCGCGACGTCCCACGACCAGCTCCCGAGATTTGCGAGTCGTTGCGCTTCGGAGAGCTGGATGTTGGCATCGGCGAGCTGAGTATTGGTATCAGCGAGCTGCGTATTGGCATCAGCGAGCTGGCTGTTCGCTCTGCCGAGCTGGAGATTGGCGTCCGCGAGTGCTGCAGTGCGGTCTTGCACACGTTGGTCAAGCTCGGCTTGTATGCGCCGAAGATCGTCCTCGCTGCGGCGGCGCATCTCGACGTCGGCGCTCAGCGCCAGGCTCGGCACCGACACGCTGAGCATGAAGGTGAGCAGGAGAAGGAATGATTCGTTGAGGCCCAATTGCGCAAATGGGCCAACCTGGGCAATCGTCGCCCAGATTGCAAAAATCGTAAGAATGACTGCGACCGTCGCGGTATCACGCGGCCCGCGCCTCAAGGCTGCCCAAACCAACGGCACAAGCGCAAGAAATCCGAGCGGGCTCGTATATTGGGAGCGCGGCAATAGCGGACTGAACGTGATGAGGCCGACCAGAATAGCGCAGCCGAACACCGCGGCCATGTCGCGCAACTCACGCCCATCGATTGCACGCCAATCAGTAACCGCCCACAGGACGATGACCGGAGTGACCACCAGCGCGCCGGCGGTATCCCCAAGCCACCATGTGATCCAGACCGGGGCGAGAGTCGGCTCAGCCGCAAACCCGGCCAAATAGAGTGTGGCAATGCCGATTGTTGCGCTGAGCATGGTCGGCAAGCCGGCGCAGACAATTGCGAACTTTGCGATTCGCGCGGGAGTTACAAAAGCCTGTGCACCGCCACACCACTTCGCGATCAGGTAGCCCCCCACCACACCTTCCAGCGTGTTGCCGACCGCAATTGCGGCCGACGTTTCCAAGGTTCCCGCGGTTACGGCGTTGGCGGCGAATGCGCCGATCAGGATCGCGGGAAAGAAACGAACGCCGCCCAGAATGACGGCCGCGAAAGCCAAGCCTGTCGGCGGCCAGATCGGGCTGGCGCTAGGGTTTATAGAGGCGAGCTGAAGGCCGAGCTTTGCGAGAAGAAAGTAGGCAACGGCGACCACGGGCAGCCAGGCGAAAAACGCGCCGAGACCACCCCATTGAGTCAATTCCGATGAAGAAGCAGCAGGGAACTTTTTCACCGGCGCAAAATCCCAAGAAACCCGCCCTTTGGGCATACTACCGCAATTACGGCGCTTTGCCGCAAAAGCCCGGGGTTGCCCACCGCGCTCCATCTGTAACCAAAAGGTTAGCGGAAACCCGGCAATCATTGCCCGATGCATTTGCCATGCTTAGGCAAATTTTAAGCCGCGACCTGTAGCTTTTCCGCAGTAACTGTCAGTCGAGTCTCGTTTTGTGAGTGTACCAATGACCGAACCCCATCGCCCGAGGGTCAAATATGTAATCGGGCCAGATGGCAGTCCGCTGACCATTGCGGACCTGCCGCCCCCGACGACCAAGCGCTGGGTCATCCGCCGTAAGGCAGAGGTGGTCGCCGCGGTCCGTGGCGGCTTGTTGTCGCTGGAAGAGGCCTGCGCCCGCTACACACTCACCGTCGAGGAATTCCTCTCTTGGCAGTACTCGATCGACCAGCACGGCCTTGCCGGGCTGCGTACGACACGTATCCAGCAGTACCGCCAGTAACACTCCCGCTCTGGTCCCGTACGCCGGCGCAACACGCCGGCGTTTCCATTTGGCTTTTCGCAGCTCGCATCGGCCGGAAATTAACCCGACGCTAACCTTAAACTGGGCAAATCTTGCCGGGTGAGGCGCGCGATCGGCGCCCCAGCGGGTAGGACAAACCGGTGCAAGGCTTCTTCGATTTTATGAAGTCGCTGGGTGCTGCGCGGATGGCGGCGATGGCCGCGGTGACGCTCGCCCTGATCGGCTTCTTCTCATTTCTGATGGTCCAGATGACGACGCCGCAAATGGTGCCGTTATTCACTGACCTCTCGGTCGACGACAGCGCGTCGATCATCAAAGACTTGGAACGGCAAGCCGTTTCCTATCAGATCAAGAGCGACGGCGCGATCATCATGGTGCCCAAGGACAGGGTCGCCCGTCTGCGTATGAAGCTCGCAGAGTCGGGCCTGCCGAAAGGCGGCGGGGTCGGTTACGAGATATTCGACAAGACCGACTCGCTCGGCACGACGACGTTCGTCCAGAACATCAATCACCTGCGGGCGCTCGAAGGCGAGCTCGCTCGCACGATCCGCAGCATTGATCGCGTGCAGGCGGCGCGCGTGCATCTCGTGCTCCCGGAGCGCCCGCTGTTCTCACGTGACAAGGTCGATGCCTCCGCCTCGATCGTGCTCAAGGTGCGCGGTGCGCTCGAGCCACAGCAGGTGCGGGCCGTCCGCCACCTGGCCGCCAGCGCCGTCAACGGCCTGAAGCCTGAGCGCGTCTCCGTGATCGATGAGACCGGCAAGTTACTTGCCGACGGGGCCACACCCGACAACCCGCTCAACGGCGCAAGCTCTGACGAACGCAAGCTCGCCTACGAGAACCGGCTTCGCAGCGAAGTCGAGACGATTGTCTCATCGGTCGTCGGCCCGGGTCATGCGCGCGTGCAGATCAACGCGGATTTCGATGTCAATCGGATCACGCAAACGTCCGACAAATTCGACCCGGATGGCCGTGTATTACGCTCGAGCCAGACCCGCGAAGAGCAATCCGCCACAAGCGACAACAAGGAGGGGTCGGTGTCAGTCGGCACCGAATTGCCCGGCGGCAACAAGCCGCAGCAGTCGGCCGACAACGGCAGCCGCGGCGACCAGAGCCGCAAGACCGAGGAAATCGTCAACTACGAGATTTCGCGCACCACAAAAACCGAGGTCATCGAGGCGGGACGCGTCAACCGCATCTCGGCAGCCGTGCTCGTCGACGGCGTCTACAGCAAGAATGAAAAAGGCGAGGTCACCTACCAGCCGCGCCCAAAAGAAGAACTCGACCGCATCGCCGCCCTCGTGCGCTCGGCGATCGGATTCGATGCCAAGCGTGGCGATCAGGTGGAGGTGGTGAACCTGCGTTTCGCCGAAACAACGCCGTCGCCGATCAGCGAAGTGACCGGCTGGATGAGCTACCTGCAGTTCACCAAGGACGACATCATGGGAGCCGCCGAGAAAGGCGTCATGGCGCTGCTCGGCCTGGTCGTGCTGTTCATGGTCGTTCGCCCGCTCGTTCGCCGGGTGATCACACCAGAAGGTGCGCAGACGCCGTTTGCCGCCGCGCCTGCCGCCGCAGTACCGGCGGTGACGGCCGAAGCAGCCGCGGCTGCCGGCATGATGCTACCGGGCGTCAGCGGCAATATCACCTCGACGGGAGGCCCAAACGTCTCAATCGTGGGCGGCGATGAAGCTGTCGCAATTTCCAACCGCACATCGGCGATGATCGACATCGCCAAGGTACAGGGCCAAGTTCACGCCCAGTCCGTGCAGAAGGTCGGTGAACTCGCCGACAAGAATCCGCACGAAGCCGTGTCGATCATCCGCAACTGGCTCCATGAGGACGCAGCCTAAGCCATGCCTTCAGCCTATGCCGAAAGCAAAAAGGACAGCAAAACGACGCGCGACGATATCGGCGGGCTGATGGCCGAGCTTTCGAAGCGGCCGGCGACGCAGGAACGCGCCCGCAAGCTGACTGGTCCGGAGCGCGCCGCCGTCCTGATGTTGTCGCTTGGCGAGCAGTACGGCGCAAAGATCTTTAGCCTGCTCGACGACGACGAGCTGCGCGAAATTTCCATTGTCATGTCGTCGCTCGGCACGATCGAAGCCGACTCCGTAGAGCAATTGCTGCTCGAGTTCGTCTCCCGCATGTCGGCCTCCGGCGCCCTCCTCGGCAACTACGATGCCACCGAGCGCCTCCTCAAGCAGTATCTGCCGCCAGACCGCGTCGGCGGCATCATGGACGAAATCCGCGGCCCCGCCGGGCGTAACATGTGGGAGAAGCTCGCCAACGTCCAGGAAGAGGTGTTGGCGAACTATCTCAAGAACGAATACCCGCAGACCGTCGCCGTCGTCCTGTCAAAGCTGCGGCCGGAGCACGCCGCACGCGTGCTCTCGATCCTGCCCGAGGACCTCTCGCTCGACTGCGTCAATCGTATGCTGAAGATGGAGGCCGTGCAGAAGGAAGTCATCGAGCGCGTCGAGCAGACGCTGCGCACGGAATTCATGTCCAACCTGTCGCAGACGCGGCGCCGCGATGCACACGAGGTGATGGCGGAGATCTTCAACAATTTCGACCGGCAGACGGAAACCCGCTTCCTGACCGCACTCGAGGAAGACAATCGCGATGCCGCCGAGCGCATCAAGGCGCTGATGTTCACCTTCGATGACCTGGTCAAGCTCGATACCGGCTCGGCGCAGACGCTGATGCGCAACATCGACAAGGAGAAGCTGGCCGTGGCGCTCAAGGGCGCAAACGAGACCGTGCGGCAGTTCTTCTTCACTAACATGTCGAGTCGTGCCGCCAAGCTGCTGGTGGAAGACATGCAGGCCATGGGGCCAGTCCGGCTGCGCGACGTCGATGAGGCGCAGGCTCTCCTCGTCAACGTCGCCAAGGATCTCGCGGCCAAGGGCGAAATCATTATCGCCAAGAGCCGCGGCGAAGACGAACTGATTTATTGAGAATGCAATGAAAGCAACGGCCAAATATCTGTTCGACGTGGACTTCGCCGCCGGCGAAAAACCGACCATCACCATGGTCGAGCACGAGCGCAGGCGTGCCGATGCCGAGTCCCAAGCCTATCGCCAAGGGTTTACTGCCGGGGAACAGCAAGCACACCAGGACGCCACCAAACGCATGGCCGACGCGCTCTCCGTGATCGCGGACGGGCTCGGCCGGCTCGACAGTGCGCTCACAGCAATCGAGACCCGCCTTGAAACGGAGGCCGTCGAGGTGGCCGTCGCGGTCGCCGCCAAACTGGCGCCGGCTCTCATAGCGCGTGAGCCGTTCGCCGAGATCGCGGCGCTTGCGACCGAATGTTTTCACCATCTGGTGTCCACGCCTCTTGTCACCGTGCGCATTGCGGCGGATATCCACGAGACTGCGAAGGGGCAGATCGAGGAAATTGCACGCTCGAATGGTTTCGACGGCCGGCTAGCCGTCATATCCGACGAAAGCCTCGCGCCGGGTGACTGCCGCATAGAATGGGCCGACGGCGGCATCATCCGTGACAACACTGCAACGGTATCGGCAATCGATGAAACAGTCGCCCGCTATATAGCGGCGCGCAACATGCCCGCCGCATAGGAATTCTGGAGACGACGGCAATGAGTGACGACGACACCAAGGTACCGCTTCCCGACCTCGAAAACGGCGGCGACGTACAGGTTGTGCAGGATGCAGGCACGCTCGCGCCTTCCGACAGTGAGACTGTCAACCGAGGGGCTGCAGACCTCGAAGCAGTGTTCGACGTCCCGGTTCAGGTCTCAGCCGTGCTAGGGCGCGCACATATGGAAGTCGGCAACCTGCTCAAACTCGGCCCCGGCGCCGTGCTTGAACTGGACCGCAAGGTCGGCGAGGCCATCGATATTTACGTCAACAATCGTCTGGTCGCCCGCGGCGAAGTGGTGCTTGTCGAAGACAAGCTCGGGGTGACCATGACTGAAATTATCAAGGCGAATCACAACTGATGCGACGACGATCCGCCGTTACTCGAATGACACGGAGCTAAGCCATGCGACTCCTCATTGTCGGCACGCTCGGCGGCCAGCTCACCACCGCAACCAAACTTGCAATGGAAAAAGGCGCAAGCGTCACGCACGCCGAAAACATCGATCAGGCGCTCGCGGTGCTGCGCTCCGGACGCGGCGCGGACCTTTTGATGGTGGATGTCAGCCTCGATATCCGCGACCTCAATGGACGGCTCAATGCGGAGCACATCTATGTCCCGATCGTCGCTTGCGGCGTCACCAACGACGCGCGCGCGGCGGTCAATGCCATTCACGCCGGCGCCAAAGAATATATCCCGCTGCCGCCCGATCCCGACCTGATCGCGGCCGTCCTCGCCGCCGTCGCCCAAGATACGCGCGAGATGATCTACCGCGACGACGCCATGGCGAAAGTGGTCAAGCTTGCCCAGCAAATCGCTGGTTCGGACGCCTCAGTGCTCATCACCGGCGAAAGTGGGACCGGCAAGGAGGTTCTGGCGCGCTTCGTGCACGGGCGCAGCAACCGCTCAAAGAAGTCGTTCATCACCGTCAATTGTGCGGCGATCCCGGAAAACCTGCTCGAATCCGAGCTTTTCGGCCACGAGAAAGGCGCCTTCACCGGCGCGCTTGCCCGTCGCATCGGCAAATTCGAGGAGGCGAACGGCGGCACGCTCCTGCTCGACGAAATCTCCGAGATGGAGGTTCGGCTGCAGGCCAAGCTGTTGCGCGCCATCCAGGAGCGCGTCATAGACCGCGTCGGCGGCAATCGGCCTGTCCCGATCGACATTCGGATCATCGCAACATCGAACCGCAATCTCACCGACGCTGTCCGCGAGGGAAAATTCCGCGAGGATCTGCTGTTCCGCCTCAACGTTGTGAACCTGAAGATCCCGCCTCTGCGCGAGCGCCCGGCGGACATCGGCGAACTGGCGTATCACTTCACACGTAAATATTCGCAGGCCAACGGACTGCCTTTGCGGCCCCTGTCCGCGGAAGCACGCCGTGCGCTCAGCGCCAACCGCTGGCCAGGCAATGTCCGCGAGCTTGAGAACACGTTGCACCGTGCCGTGCTGCTTTCGAGCGGTTCGGAGATCGGGGTCGACGGCATTCTTTCACCCGACGGCGCGCGGCTCGATCAGGTGCGCGGCACGGACGTCGCAGCTCATGCGGCAATCGCCGCCGAGCAGGTTACCCGCAATTTGGTCGGGCGCACCGTGGCGGAAGTCGAGCGCGATCTGATCCTGGAAACGCTCAAGCACTGCCTCGGCAACCGCACGCACGCGGCTAATATTCTGGGCATCTCAATCCGCACGTTGCGGAATAAACTCAACGAATACGCCGCCGACGGCGCGCCAATTCCGCCTCCGCATGGCGGCGAACCGCTCAAGGGAGCTGCCTGACATCCGGCAGCAAAGCAAAAACCCGGCGCTAGCGCCGGGTTTTTAGTTTCGACAGCAAAAATTTCGGCGCATGGCTTCCAAACGCTCAACCAGCTCGCGGCCTTCGCGCGCGAGGCCGGTGCACCGGTCGGCCGTCTCGATCAGGAATTCTTCAGTCTTCGGCATGATATCTCCGTTACAAATCTTGACTGGGGGGGTATGCATAGTAAATCCAGCAATACAAGTTTGTTTTCGGAATGGAGCCATGCACGAAAATAGATCGTTGAATAATAGTTGGAACTCCAACTACGTAGACGGCCCATCTCATGCAGACCTTGTACAAAATTTGTTCCGCTGCACTGTGGCAGGAGGCAAAGCGGGCCGGTGTTTTTCGCGGCTCGGACGTCGATCGTCGCGACAATTTCATTCATTTCTCGACTGCCGCCCAAGTTGCGGAGACCGCCGCAAAGCATTTTGCAGGTCGACGCGATCTGCTGCTGGTCAGCGTGGATGCCCGCAAGCTTGGCAACGCCGTGAAATGGGAGCCCTCGCGCGGCGGCGTCCTGTTTCCTCACCTCTATGGCCCTCTCACGCTCGAGGCTGTGAAACGCGTCGATCCGCTTCCCCTTGGCCCTGACGGAGGTCACGTTTTTCCCCCCTTGCAGGACTAATCGGTGCGGGCAAGACCGTCGTAATTGTGACTGGATCGTCAAAACCGTAAGGTGGGTCCCGAGCCTGCCAAAATCCGGGCCCGCGTCCGATGGACCTCGATGCCAATCGCAGCCTGATTGCCGCCGCACTCGGCCGGATTCCGGACGGCGACCGTGCGGCACTGCAAACCGTCTATCGCCTGACCTCAGCGAAGCTTTTTGGCGTCTGCCTGCGTATCTTGGGTGAGCACGGCGATGCGGAGGACGTGCTGCAGGAGGTCTACGTGACGGTGTGGCGCAAGGCCGCCGATTTCGATGCCAGGCGGGCGAGCCCGATGACCTGGCTGATCGCCATCGCCCGCAATCGCGCGATCGACAGGCTTCGTGCCTCACGCACGAGCCGCAACATGGACGCGATCGACGCCGCGACTGACGTTGCCGATAGCGCGGCTGGCGCCGACGCCGCATTGGAGAGCTTGCAAGAGCACGCAAAACTGCACGGTTGCCTTGACAGTCTTGCGTCACATGAGCGCGCGGCGCTGCGCGGCGCCTTCTTCGACGGCAGCACGTATGAAGATCTCGCGACCCGCATGAAGGTGCCGCTCGGCACCATGAAGAGCTGGATCCGCCGCGCCATGTTCAAGCTGAAGGCATGCCTGGAGCAATGAGCGACACCTTCGACCATACCGGCTTGCCCGAAGACGAACTGCTCGCAGCCGAATATGCGCTGGGCGTGCTCGACGGCATCGACCGAGCGATGGCTGAACAGCGCGTTACGCGCGACCGCGCCTTTGCGCGCCAGGTCGCGGCCTGGGAACAGCGGCTCGCGCCCTGGGCGGCAGAGATTCCCGAAATGCTACCGCCGCCACAAGTCTGGGATCGCATTGCCGGCGCCCTGCCCCCGCACCCCCCGCGCGCCGGCTTGTGGCAGAGCCTCGCATTCTGGCGCGGGCTGAGTTTTGCGGCCGGCGCTCTCGCCGCGGCCTGCCTCGCGGCACTTATTTACCTCGGCACTCTTACGCAAACAGAACCTCTTGTCGCAACGATCGAAGGTGGAGGACAGCGCC
>DASSSM010000417.1:0-4000 GCA_035708425.1 Pseudolabrys sp. | reverse complement strand
GCAACAGGGCGGTAGGAATCTGTCCGCCGCAGGGCGGTTTTTCCATGCCCTGAGACAGAGGAGATCTGATCGATGGGCTTCTTGATCGTATTTATCGGTGGCGGCATCGGCGCCGCGCTGCGCCACGGCTTCAATCTCGCTTTCGCGCGCGTGCTCGGCACGGCGTTCCCCCACGCGACCTTGTTCGAGAACGTCAGCGGCTCCGTCGCGATGGGCGCGCTCGTGGCGCTGTTCGCGTTCAGGACCGGCATTCCACACCACTGGCAGCTGTTTCTCACCACCGGCATTCTCGGCGGCTACACGACCTTTTCCACATTCTCTCTGGATGTCGCAGTCCTCTACGAGCGCGGCGAGATCGGTTTGGCCGCGCTCTATGTGCTGCTGTCGGTTGTTCTGTCGATCGGCGGACTGTTCGGCGGCCTCGCGCTCGTGCGCGGTCTTACCTAGTCCATCGGCCGCATGCCAAGCTTGTCGAGCAGTGCCATGTCGCGGTCGCGGCCGGGATTTGGCGTCGTGAGCAACTTCGGCCCGTAGAAGATCGAGTTGGCGCCGGCGAGGAAGCAAAGCGCCTGCGTCTCCTCGCTCATGTCTTCGCGGCCAGCCGACAGCCGCACCATCGACGCCGGCATGCAGATGCGCGCCACCGCAATCGTACGGACGAAATCAAGCGGATCGAGCGTTCCCGCGAATGCCAAGGGCGTCCCTTCCACGCGGACCAGCATGTTGATCGGCACGCTTTCCGGATGCATCGGCAGGCTGGCAAGCGTCGCAATCATCCCGATGCGGTCTTCCGGCCCCTCACCCATCCCGACAATCCCGCCGCAGCAGACATGAATTCCCGCGTTGCGCACATGCGCGAGCGTATCGAGCCTGTCCTGGTATGTGCGCGTGGTGATGATCTCGCCGTAATATTCGGGCGATGTATCGAGATTGTGGTTGTAATAGTCGAGGCCGCAGTCCCTTAGCCGCCGCGCCTGATCGCCCGTCAGCATGCCGAGCGTGACGCAGGTCTCCATCCCGAGCGCCTTGACGCCCTCGACCATCGCGCAGACTTTGTCGAGATCGCGATCTTTGGGCGAGCGCCACGCCGCACCCATGCAGAAGCGCGAAGCCCCGCCAGCCTTTGCCGCACGCGCCTCGTCGAGCACGGTATCAAGATCCATCAACCGTTCGGCTTTGACGCCGGTGTCGAATTTCGCCGACTGCGGGCAATAGGCACAATCTTCCGGACAGCCGCCGGTCTTGATCGACAGCAATGTCGAGATCTGGACCTCGGCGGGGTCGAAGTTTTCACGATGAACCTGCGCGGCACGAAAGATCAATTCCGGGAACGGAAGTGCGAACAGGTCTCGCACCTCTTCGCGCGTCCAGTCGTGTCGCGGCAGACTGGATATTGCGCGTGGCGTCGTGTGATGCGACAGCGACATTCCCGAGCTCCTGCCGGTTCCGGCCAGCCTTATACCAAGATGGGGCGCCAATTGCGCAAGGATTTCCTGCGATTGAGCGGTTATTGCCTCCGTGTTAGTGTCCTACAGCAACGCGAGGGAACGTTGAACGATGAAAAAGCTACTTTTTGGCGCTGTCGCGGTGGCGGTCCTCACCGCGCCTGCCTTTGCGCAAAAGAAAGACGACGAACCTTTAATGATTCTGGAGAGGGAAAAGAAAAAGCAGGCCGAGCAACTTGACCAGCAATATAAGCGAACCATGGACCGCACACGCAGGGATGGTGACACGGCATCGGCACGCACCGACCCGTGGGCAAACATGCGTGGCCCGACCGAAGGCAAACGCTAGGCAGCCGCGCGCGTGAGCCGCGATCGCATCATTCGGTTCGCCGCGGTGCTGGTTGGGGCCGCGGTTCTCTTCGCGCTTGAGCAGCAGTTCGACGTAAAGTTCTATCTCGCGCTACCGGCCGCCATCGCCGCCTATTTTGCGACCCTCATCGTGCTCGCGCTTGCGTTCGGCGGCAATCAGGCGAAATAGCCATCACCACCAGTGACGCCGCCAGCCCCAGTACGGACGGTAGTATGGCCGATAATACGGGCCGCCGTAATAAACGACCGCCGGCGGATCGTAATAGACTGGACCCTCGACCACGTCCGGCCCTTCGACCACATCCGGCCCCTGCCGATAGGCAGGCCGCGGTGCAACCGCCGCTGCGCGCTGCTGCGGCACGCGGCCGCTCATGTCGAGCGCACTCTGGATCGCAAAACCTTTCTTGTCCTGCCAGGCGATCTCGCACCAGCCACCGTCGCAGGCTGAGGCGTCGACGAGGCTGCCGCCCGGAATCTTGGCGACGATCTCGCTGCCCGTGCCGGGCGCCGCGCGCAAGTTGACGGTTGAAGCAACGTAGGCTGGCTTGGCGGCGGCAACGCCCGTCACGAACACGACCGCGCCAAAACATAACAATGACGATTTGCCATTCGACCAAACGCGCATGAGCCCACCTCCAACGTGCTGCATACCCAGCCGCCAGACGGTGAGAACCAAAATCGGCGGAATAGCGGCAACAAAAGACCAGCGGATTCTGCAGCTTGTTATCGCGGGGCGGCAGCAATATTTCCGCCATCGACGGTTAAAACAGCGCCTGTCGTCTTGCGAGCGAGTGCGAGACTGACGAACGCTTCCGCAACATCCTCGGCCAGAACTTCCCGGCCCAGAAGATTGCCCGCGAGATAGTCGTGCTCGGTCACGCCACGCGACTTTGCGCGTTTCTTGATCAAGGCGTCTGTCAGCAATCCGGATCGAATGCGGTCGGCATTCACCGCGTTGGATGTGATGCCGTCGCCGCCATGGTCGACGGCGTACTGGCGCATCAGGGCCAAGGTTGCGGCTTTTGGCAATCCGTAAGGGCCAAAGTCCGGGCCCGGATTGATCGCCTGCTTGGAGACGTTGAACAACAGCACGCCGCCGGTGGCCTGCCGGCGCATGACCTGCACGGCTGCCTGCGCGACATATTGGTGCGCGAAAAAATTGAGTTCGAAACTTTTCCGCAGCGTTGCGTCGTCGACGTCACTGATCCGGCCCTGCCAGGCGGCACCGGCATTGGAAACCACGACGTCCACCCCGCCGTAGGCAGCAACGACGGCATCAAAGGCCGCCGCAACCGAACGCCGGTCGGTCACGTTGCACCCAATGCCAAGCGCATTGAGAGGTTTGGCGGCAAGCTTCGTGCGAGCCGCGTCGAGATCAAGAAGGACCACCTCGGCGCCACGCGCGCGAAAGGCCGCGGCGGTCGCAAGCCCGATCGTCCCGGCACCGCCGGTAATGGCGACGACCTGCCCCTGCAGCGGCTGCGGCTTCCGGCCCGCGAGCTTCGCCTGCTCGAGCGACCAATATTCGATCTCGAACTGGTCGTGCTCGGAAATGCTCTCGAAGCGCCCGCCCCTCTCCGCGTTTGCAATCACCGAAATCGTCGTTTCCGCAATGTCGGCGGCGACACTCGCATCTTTTGCAGTCGCACCCACCCCGAATAGCCCGACGCCCGGTACTAGAATGACGCGCGGCATCGCATCGAGCGGCCGCTTTTTCGGAACGGCGCGCGCATTATGCCGCGCAAAGTAGCGCCCGTAGTCGGCTTGATATTTTTCAACGGCCTTGCGGGCGGCGACAGCAAATGCGCCAAGCCTGCCTGCATCGGGCACCGGCAAAATCAGCGGGCGCGGCTTCGTGCGAATGACATGGTCGGGCGTTACCGGACCTTGTCGGCTGTAGCGCGCAAGCTCGCGGCCGTTAACATAGGCGAGCACGTCGTCGCCTGCACGATACGCCAACACGAAGTGCAGCCCGGGTTTGCTCACAAGACCTCGCAGCATAGGCGCGATATCAGTGGCCGTCGCGAGTGTCTTTGGAAGCTTGACGGTGAATACGCGCCGCTTTCGCATTCCCCGCAGTGCGCGCTCCGCGCGACTCACCAAATCGATCATGCGGTCGTAGGCTTCGCGTGCGGTGCCGCCGAATGTGAAGATTCCGTGCTTGTGCAGGATCAGGCCTTCGCACT
>DASSSM010000416.1:0-10267 GCA_035708425.1 Pseudolabrys sp. | reverse complement strand
GAGTCCGACTTTTCCGTTCGACCACGGCTGCACGCCTGCCCATTCGATGCAGTCGTAGAAATCTTTCGTCTCGCGTGGGGAGAAATGATCGATGAAGCCCGGCGAGCATCCGGCGCCGCGCGAGTCGACGCGCACGCAAATGTAATCGTGCGGCACCCACTTTTCCGGATCGACCACTTCCCAGCTTTGATAGAGATTGCTCGACCCGGCGGTCACGTCAGGATGCTTTTCCGCCATACGCTGCCAGGCGCTCGGATATCCATCCTGGAATGCAAGACTTTTCGCGTAGGGGCCGTAACTGAGGATGACGGGATACTTGCCGTCTTTCACCGGGCGAAAAACGTCGGCGCGCAGCACGAGACCATCGTCCATCGTGATCGGCACGTCCCAATCGATCCGCATCCCATCGCGGATCTCGGTGCGTTGCTGATGCGACGCCATCTACTTTCGCCCCTCCCACGGATTGTTCTTTATTGGGGTGGGCAGGCTACAGAACACGAAGAAGGACGCAAGAGCGTCGAGGACGCGGGCTAGCGCTTGCGTCGCCTGACCTTCGCCATCTTTTCTAGCACCGCGCAGACCGCTGCGGTGTCGCGGCCGCCCAAGCCGCTTTTCATTGCCTTGATATAGATCCCCTTGGTCGCGTTGAATATCGGCGTTGGCACGCGGATCTTGCGCGCATAGTCGCCGATCACTTGCATGTCCTTGTCCCAGACGGAAATCTTCATCGTCACGTCGTCATAGCGGCCTTTCGCCATCATCGGTGCGCGCAGTTCGAAAACGCGCGAATTGCCGGCTCCCGCCGTGATCAGGTCGACGATCATGCGCGGATCGAGGCCAGCCTTCATGCCAAGCACCATTGCTTCGGCCGATGCGACATTGTTGATCGCGACAAGAAGGTTCGCCACGTATTTCATGCGGCTGCCGTTGCCGAACGGCCCGACATTGAAGACTCCACGGCCAAACGCCGAGAGCAGCGGACGGATTTTCGCGATAAGCTTGGAGTCGCCACTGGCATAGAACACGAGATCGCGATTTTTGGCTTGCGCGCCCGTCCCGCTGACCGGGCAGTCGATCATCTGATGGTCGGCCTTGCGCAGTACCGCGGCCGCTTTTTCCTTATCTGAAATTTTGAAGGTGCTCATTTCGACGAGCAATTTGCGCTTGAGCTTGGCCCGCGCGATCTTGCGCGCCGTATCGGCAAGCGCCTCCGGCTTGGGAAGACTGGTCAGGATTGTCGGAACGGCGGCTGCGAGTTCGACTGCATTTTGTGCAATCTCCACCCCTGTGCGCTTGGCTTCACGGCGGCGTGCCGCGTTGGTGTCGTAACCGACGACATGCCAGCCGGCCTTGACCAGGTTCTTCGCGAAGGCACCGCCCATGATACCGAGGCCGATCACGCCGACCGTGCCTTTGCGCCGTCTTACCGCCATTCATTGTCTCCCCGATGCGAAATTGCATCCATCTGCCCATTCCCTCTTATGCGTTGGGTGTGGGGCTGTCGAGTCGCGGGTTGCAGCATGCCCGCTTTCAAGCAGGCCGCTGATCGCCTATCGTCGCTCGCAAAAGAATGGGAGGTCGTATGCGAGTTGGCGTTGCAGGTCTCGGAGTCATGGGCGCGGCCGTCGCGGCGCGGCTCATGGAAGTCGGTCACGAGGTGACGGTCTGGAATCGGACGCCTGAGAAGACCAAGGCATTGGCGGATTCCGGCGCCAAGGTCGCGTCGACCCCGGCGCAACTTGCGAGCGCGGTTGAGGCAACCATCACGATGCTGACCGACGCTGCCGCGATCGACGCCGTTTATAATGGCCCGAACGGCCTTCTGGCAGGCGATGTGAAAGGCAAGCTGCTCATTGAAATGAGCACGGTGCCGCCGAAGGTGCCGACCGCCCTCGCTCCGAAAGTGCGCGCCAAGGGCGCGGCTTTCGTCGAATGTCCGGTCGGCGGTTCGACGGCGCCGGCGCGGCAAGGAAAATTGCTCGGACTTATGGGCGCCGAGCCCTCCGACGCCGAACGTGCCAAACCGCTGCTCAATCAGCTTTGCCGGAGACTTGAGCACTGTGGGCCGGTCGGCACCGGCGCGTCGATGAAGCTTGCGATCAACCTGCCGCTGATGGTGGCCTGGCTGGCCTATGGCGAAGCCTTTGCCATTGCGCGTTCGGCGGGCTGGGAGCCGAAACGATTGCTCGATCTGTTCGTCGACACCAACGGCGCAAATCCCGCGCTGAAGAACCGCGCCGAGATGATTGTCACGATGCTCGAGGGGCGCGATCCCGGACCGACGACATTCAGCATCGCCAATGGCGTGAAGGACCTGCGCACGATGGTGGAGACCGGCGAAGCGAGTGGCGCGGACATGCGCGTGACGAAAGCGACACTCACCGGATTTGAGGACGCGACAAAGAACGGCTTTGGTGGCGGTGACGGGTCGCGCATGTCGGTTTATTGGGCCACGCGCAAGAAATCCTGAACACCGGAGGGCTTTAATGTCGGTAACGCTTGCTCAGGCCTCTAATATTGTCGATGCGACCCTGAAGAAGGCGCGCGAACTCAAGCAGATGCCGCAGACGGTCGTTGTGCTCGATACCGGTGGCCATGTTGTCTGCGCGAAGCGTGAGGATGGATCCGGAATTATCCGCTTCGAAATCGCTGTGGGCAAAGCCTACGGCGCACTCGGCATGGGCTGGGGCTCGCGCACCATGATGGATCGCGCCGCGCAGAATCCGAATTTTCTCACCTCCATTGTCGCTGCCAGCGACGGTCGCATAGTGCCCAATCCGGGCGGCGTTCTCATTCGCGACGCGAGCAATCAAATTCTCGGCGCCATCGGAATTTCCGGCGACACCGGCGACAATGACGAAATAATTGCGGTCGCGGGCATCGAGGCCGCCGGCTTGAAGGCTGATCCAGGCGGGACCAAGAAGTAGGAGGAATTCATGAAACTTTTTTCATTCTGGCGCTCGCTTGCAACCTATCGTGTGCGCATCGCGCTCAATCTGAAAGGCATCACGCCCGACGAGGTAATTGAAGTCAATCTGATGAAAGGTCATCAACGCGAAGCTGAGTTCCGCAAAATCAACCCGATGATGGCAATTCCGGCATTGATTGAGGATGATGGCACGGTACTTTTCGAATCTCTTGCTATCCTCGAATACCTTGACGAGACACATCCAAATCCGCCGCTGTTGCCGAAAGAGCCGAAGGCACGCGCGAGAGTCCGCGGCCTAGCGCAAATCATCGCTTGCGACACGCATCCGCTGATCGTGCCGCGCGTGCGTGAATACCTGGCGCACGAATACAAGATCGACGAGCCGGGCGTGCTGAAATGGGGCCATCACTGGCATATGTCGGCCTTGACCGCGCTCGAGACCCATCTCGCGGGTTCAAAACAGACCGGGCGTTATTGCCAGGGCGACCAGATCACGATTGCCGACATTTGCCTTGCCGGACAGGCGGTAGGGGCGGCCTATTTCAAGTGCGATCTCGCGCCTTATCCGACTGTGAAGCGCATTGTCGATGAAGTGAACAAGATCGATGCCTTTGCGCGTGCTCATCCTCTGAAGCAGCCTGGCGCTCCGGCTTCGGTCTAGGCGCGCATGATCAATACCGCGATTGTCGGCCTCGGCTGGTGGGGCAAGACGCTGGTCAAGGCGGCCCGCGACTTTGGCACGCCGTTGCATTTTGTTCGCGGCGTCACGCTCGAGCCCGATTCAATGCGAGATTTTGCGGCCGAGCATCAGATCGCGCTCGGAACGTCACTCGAGGATGTGCTGGCCGACAGGTCGATTCAGGCCGTGCTGCTTGCAACTCCGCACACCAAACATCGCGCACAGGTGGAAGCCATTGCCGCCGCCGGAAAGCACCTGTATTGCGAAAAGCCGTTCGCGCTCACCAAAGCCGACGCCGTGGCGGCTCTCGATGCCTGCAAGCGCGCCGGCATAGTTCTCGGGGTTGGCCATCACTTTCGGCTGATGCCGTCGATGCGTGTGCTCTCCGAGCTGAAGGATGCGGGCGCGTTCGGCACCATTATGCATGTCGAGGGCAATTACAGCCACGATTGGCTGGCGAACTATCCCGCCGACAGTTGGCGCATGGCGGCTGAGGAAAGCCGCGCGGGTGGCATGACCGGCATGGGTATTCACGTGCTCGATTGCTTTCGCGATTTGGTCGGCCCCATGAAACGGATCAGCGCGCTGTCGAGGGCGCGCGTCCTCAAGCTGCCGACGGGCGATACAACCGCGGCGCTGATCGAATTCGAGAACGGCGCAACCGGCACGCTTGGCACCACGATCAAGACTCCGTTCCGCTGGCGCATTGCCGTTTTCGGCGAAAATTGCTGGGCCGAAAGCGTCAGCGAGACAAGAGCCATCGTGCGTTATGCCGGCAAGGACGATCCGGAAGTGATTGACCGACCGCATGACAATCACCTCGGCCGCAATCTCGATTATTTCGCGAAGGCTGTGCTCGGGCAGGGCATATTCCCTATTTCACCTGCTGGCATTCTGCAGACGGCAGCAGCGCTCGAAGCCGTTTTCAAATCGGCGGATGCCGACGGCGCCTGGATGGCGGTATAGTGCCCACATGACCGAGCCGCAGATCCGCTTCGACGACGGCGCAGCGTACGAACGCATAATGGGCGTCTGGAGTCAGCTTGCGGGCGAGAAATTTCTTGATTGGCTTGCGCCCGCCGCCGGTCAGCGCTGGGTAGATGTCGGATGCGGCAACGGCGCATTCACCGAATTGATCGCCCGGCGCTGCGCACCAGCCAGCGTGGATGGTGTCGATCCGTCCGAGGGGCAATTGGCTTTCGCCCGCACGCGGCCGGCGTCCCGCATCGCCAGGTTTAAGCAAGGCGACGCCATGGCTTTGCCTTACGATGACAAGTCTTTCGATGTTGCCATCATGGCGCTGGTTATTTTCTTCGTTCCCGATCCGGCCAAAGGCGCCGCGGAAATGGCACGCGTCGTGCGGACAGGCGGCAACGTTGCGGCCTACGCGTGGGACATGTATGGCGGCGGGTTTCCCTGGGAATCGGTGCAGTCCGAATTGCGCGCGCTCGGCCAAAAGATCGTGTATCCGCCGAGTGCCGATGCGTCACGTATAGACACGATGCGTCAGCTGTGGGCGAGTGCCGGCATCGCCGATGTCGATACGCGAGAGATCACCGTGCAACGGACGTTTCAGGATTTTGATGAGTTTGCATCAATCGGCTTGAACACGCCAAGTATCGGTCCAATCGTAAGGGCTATGTCGCCGGGTGAAGTTGATAAGCTGAAAACGCGGCTTCGCGATCGGCTGCCGGTCGATGCCAATGGCCGCATCACATATTCGGCACGCGCCAACGCGATAAAGGGCCGCGTGCGCCAGTAGTGTTAGGCACGAAGTCTGCGCGGCTCTGCGATGGCGCGATCCCAAATGTCATGGATATGCGTTACTTCCGCCTCGAAGCGCTCCAAAAACATCCGCGCCTGCATCGACAGCTTGCGTCGCGTCGGCTGAATTACCACGAACTCGGCATGCAACTCGGGATCGACGATTGGGTTCACGATCAATTCACCGCGCCCGATATCGTTTACCGAAATGACGCTCGGAAGGATCGTGACCCAATCGGAGCGGGCGACGAATTCGAGTGTCGCAATCATGGCGTCCATTTCCAGCATCGTCTCGATCTCGACACCGTGCGCCTGGAAATAGGTTTCGAGATTGCGGCGGCGGATATTGTCGGGACCTGGCACCACGATTTTCAGTGGCCGGCATTCGGAGAGACGCACGGACGCGAGCGGCGAGAATCCTGCGCGCGGGCCCGAGATCAGCATTTCACGGTCTCGCACCAGAATGCGCGACTTCAGTCCGATAGTACCCTCGAATGAGGGCACCACAGCGAAATCGAGCTCGTCGTCGAGCACCATTTCGGTCAGCAGCGCGCTGTAACCCTCGACGATGTGGAGCCGCACCTCGGGACACTTGGGCACGAAATCGTCGAGCACAGGCGCGAGCACCGCGCGCGTGAACGTCGGCATCAGTCCGATGCGCAATTCGCCGGTAACTTCGCCAGCCATCGAACGCGCCTCCTCGGCGGCATGCTCCAGCGCGCCCACCGCTTCCACGCAGCGCTTGTAGTAGCGGAGCCCGGCCGGCGTCGGCATCACGCCGCCGGTTGTGCGCTCGAACAGCTTGACCTTCAGGGCGCGTTCTACCGCCGCAACGTGTTGCGAAATGCCGGACTGTGTTGCGTTTTCCCGCTGCGCCGCACGGGTAAAGGAGCCTTCCTCGCACACGGCGATGACGGCGCGGATTTGCCGCAGCGGGATATTGGCCATGACACCCCCAAAAAACTGGACATTAGAAAATCTGATGGCAGAAGGCAGAATATATTATTTAGCCTGCACAGCCAACCGGCATAGGATTTTTCTAATTAGTGTCACGTGGCGCGCAAAAGCGCCGGGTCGGGGAGGACGCCATGGGAGTAGCAAATTTCGGCATTGCCGGAATGGATTGGCAGCAGCGGGTCAACTGGGACCGCATGCGCGAGTACCGCATCGAGCGCGCACGCGCGATGATGAAAAAGCACGGCCTCGGCGCCATGCTGTGCATGTACGACGAGAACGTGCGCTACATCACCGGCACGCTGACGCCCGGCTGGAACCGCCTCAAGCCCGGGCTGCGTTACGCGATGTTGTGCGGCGACGGGCGGCCGATACTGTTCGAGCAGGGCGACATCGGATTCCAGATCGAGCGGCACTCGCCGTGGATTCCGAAAGAGAACGTTCGTCACTCCTTCGCCTGGATCAAAGGCGCGGCCGGTCCCGCCTCGACCCAGCAGGTGACCAAGTTCACCAAGGCCGTGCTTCAAGCGATGAAGGATAACGGCGTCGCCGGTGAAACGCTCGGCGTCGACTTCATTGACATCAACATGATTAGGATTTTCCAGGAGAATAAGATCAACTGGACCGACGGCATGACGCCAATGATGGAGGCACGCGCCGTCAAGAGTCCCGACGAGCAGGAATGCTTCCGCATCGTCGGCGCCATCGGCGACGCCACGCATTGGGAGTGCATGAAGTTCCTGCGCCCCGGCATCACCGAAAACCAGGTGACCGCGCACCTGATGGAATATCTCTACAACATTCCCGGTATGGAAGATGTTGAGGACGTCATCGTGTCGTCGGGGCCGAACACCTGGCCGAACTGGCGCAACTTCTCCGACCGCATCATCCAGCCCGGCGACATCGTGTTCATGGATTTGGCCGCGCTGACCTGGAATGGCTACAAGTCCTGCTATTACCGCACTTATTGCGTCGGCAAGGAGCCGACGAAAGAGCAGAAGGACACTTACGCCACCGCGCTTGAGTGGCTTTACGATTCGATCGGTGCGGTGAAGGTCGGAGCCACCACGCGTGACATCGCGCTGAAGTGGCCTTCGGCGATGGAAACCTGGGGCTACGAGGACGAGGACCAGGCCGCCGCCAATCTGTGGGGCCATGGTCTCGGGCTCGCGCAATATGATCCGCCGGTGATCTCACGTATCTGGTCGCTCGACCATCCGATCGACATCCAGGAAGGCATGACCTTCGCTCTGGAGACCCAGCACGGCAAGCGTTTCCGCTACGGCGTCCGCATCGAGGAAATGCTGATCGTGAAGAAGAATGAGATCGAGATCGTGTCGAACTTCCCTGTGAAGCAGATCACGGTCGTCGATCCGCTGCCCGGCTATGGGGATCATGTAAAGTGACGTCGGCATAAGCTGACGTCATCCCCGGGCGAGCCGAAGGCGAGCCCCGGGGATCGTGAGTCACAGAGTTGTATCCGCCTAAGCAGGATGGCCGGGCAAGCCCGGCCACGACAACGGAAACTCAAGCAATCGCGATGACCGCCTTCATCCTCCGCCTTGACGATCCTTTTGCTGCCGATCCCGAACGGGTTGGGCCGAAGGCGGCCAATCTCGCAGCCCTGACTCATGCCGGCCTGCCGACGCCCGGCGGTTTTGCACTGACCGCCGACGCCTACCGCCATCAGCTCCGGCATCTTGGAATCGAGGACTTGTTGAGTCAGTACAACGATGCCGACGTGCCTACATCGCGCCGAATTTCGATCCAGGTCAGGCTTGCGCTCTACGAGCGCGACATTGCCCCGGAGATTCTCGATCCATTGCTCGCCGCCTGGCGTAAGCAGCGCGAGACTGCGCCGCTTGGCGTGGTGCGCTCGTCGGCGTTGATCGAGGATCGCGCCGGCGCCAACTTCGCCGGCCAGTTCGAGAGTTTTCTCGGGCTTTCCGATGACACCGAGTTTCTTACGGTGGTGCGAGCTTGTTGGGCAGCGCTGTGGACCTCGCACGCGCGCCGTTACATGGACAATCACGGGCTTTCGCCTGCCGACACCGCGATGGGCATTCTCATCCAACCGCTGATATCCGCGCGCGCATCAGGCGGCGGCCTTAGCGAAACGGCCGAAGGGCAAATGCTGATTTCCGCCACCTGGGGTCTCGGCTCGGCGATCGCGCAGGGCGAAGTGGTGCCGGACCGGATTGTGCTGGCTAAGAACGGTTTCCTGCGCACGGTCGAGGCCGGCCGCAAGGACCATCGCGAGACCTGCGCACACGGCGTCTCGGCGCCGGAACTGGTGCCGAAAGATCTCGTGAGCGAACCGTGCCTTTCGCCGGGGGAGGCCGTGACGCTCGGCCGCTTGCTGCGCAAATGCGAGCAGCTCGCGGGTGCTCCGGTCGAGATCGAATGGGCATTGGATGAGAGCGGGTTCAAATTGCTGCAATCGCGCCCACTGCATGTCGAGGCCCCGATCGTGCCCGATGAAATCTGGCTGCAGCATCCGGGCGTGCGCGGACATCCCGCCGGCATAGGCTGGGGGGCAGGCCGGGCAGTGGTGGTCAATTGCGAGTGTGAATTGTCGCGTGTCGCGCCGGGCGATGTTCTTGTGACGAAAGTGGCGGGCCCGGCACTCAGTCACATTCTGTCGCGCGTGTCGGGCGTTGTCGCCGAACGTGGCGGCTCGACCTCGCACATGGCGTCGCTTGCGCGCGAGCGCGGCATTCCGATGGTGCTCGGCGTGCTCGATGCGACCCGCAGAATTCCCGATGGCGCGCAATGCGCCGTTGACGGTGTTGCCGGTATCGTGCGGTGGTTGCGGTGACCGCTAAACTGCGCGTCTTTGTTACGCAGCCAATCGCGTCGAGCGCGCTGGAGCGGCTGCGTGCGCTTGCAACCGTCAAGATCAATACGGACTCGAGCAAGATCATCGCGAAGTCGAAGCTGATCGCGGCAGTCAAGAAGTGCGATATCCTATTCTCGCTGCTGCACGACGGTATCGATCGCGCCGTGCTCGCCGCCAACCCGAAATTGCGCGCTGTCTGCTCGATGTCGATCACGCCCGACAATATCGATGTCGCAGAAGCGACCAGGCGCGGTATTCCCGTCACCGTTGTTCCGCCGATTGTCGCGGAGGCCACTGCCGACATTCACTTCGGTCTGATGATTGCGGTCGCGCGCCGAATGGTCGAAGGCGAACGACTGGTTCGTGCCGGCAGATTTCCCGGCTCGCAATCGAACCATCTGGCCGGCGTCTATGTGCACGGCAAGACCATAGGCATTGTGGGGGCAGGGCGCATCGGGCAAGCCACCGCGCGGCGCGCGCGCGGCTTTGGCATGAAAATCATCTATTGGGGCCCTCGCCGCAAACCCGAGGCGGAGCGCGAGCTTGACATGGAGTATGTGACGCTCGACCGGCTCCTCACGGAAGCGGACTTCGTCTCGCTTCATCCGCCGTTAAATGCCGAAACACGCCACATGATTTCGGACGCGCAGTTTGCGCTGATGAAACCGACCGCCTTCATCATCAATACCGCCCGTGGTGCGGTCATTGACGAGAAGGCGCTGGTGAGAGCATTGAAGAAAAAGCGCATCGCAGGCGCAGGCCTCGACGTGTTCGAGCACGAGCCCAAGCTGCCGCCGGCCTTGAAAGCGATGAAGAACGTTGTGCTTACGCCGCATCTCGGCAGTGCCGTGATGGAAGTGCGGGAGCAAATGGCAAATGTCGTCGTCGATAACCTGCAGGCACTGATCAGTGGCGGGACACCGCCCAACTGCGTGAACCCGCAGGTACTTGGCAGGTGAACTGCACAAGCTCGCGCATTTGAATTAAGGCTGCCGGTCGGTAATTATGTTGCTCCACTGCTCCTGGAGCGACAGTCGGCGAAGGGGAGAATTGTGATGGCGGACTTGCCGAAACTTAACGTCGTGATTGCCAACAATTTCGG
>DASSSM010000415.1:0-10285 GCA_035708425.1 Pseudolabrys sp. | reverse complement strand
TTACCATTGGGCGCTGCGCGCTGGCTGACGAGCTGGCCGCACCTGGAACCGTGCGCGAATCGTACAGATAGGCACCGCCAACGGTCAGGACGGCGCCAAGAATGATCCCGATGAGGACGCGCATGAAATTTCTCCTCCTGCCCCACCCAAAACGCGGTGGTCAATTGCCGGTTCCATGCCTTGCCGGACCGATTTTGACCGCAAACCCGACTATTTTGGGTCACGCGGCGTTAACCGTGGATAGTCACTAAGCGTGTTCTAACTTATTGAAAATACTAATATTATTTGGGAAAAAACTTTGCCCGCAAACAAAATTTGCTGTTATATTGAAATTATGAGCAGACATTCAGCAAAAACCGCCGGACGGTCTACCAAGACCGCCCGACGTACCGCCAAGAAGAGTACGAAAAGCGTACGCTCTGCGGCAAAAAAGGCGTCGAAATCTGCACGGTCGCCGGTTGGCAAGATCAACCGGACGCGTGTGCAGGGCGCTGCAACAAAGATGATCCGGACACAGAGCCCGCCGGTGCAGCCGGTGGCCGCGCACGAGATTCCAATCCGCACCCACAAGTATCAGGTTGGCGAGATTGTCTATTACACCTCGCCGACGTTTGGCCGAGCGGCGGCGACGGGCAGCTATACGGTGGTGAAGCTGTTGCCGTCGGAGGGTGACGACTATCAATACCGGATCAAGAGTTCCGGTGAGGCTTTCGAACGCGTCGCCAAAGAAAGCCAGCTCGATCGCGCCTGACCGCGGTGTCGCGATTTTGCCTCGGCGCCAGCTTGCAGTTCTCTGGGTGCACGATTGTCGCCCTTCGGAAGAACGTAAGTGCCAACAGAGATCGCAAGGAGATCACACCCGCGACATTCGACGCTGCTGCGGGCGCTGCCGATATGGCACCTAGACCCGGTGGTAGTGCTTGCACCTGAGGATCAAACGTAAGATTTAGAATGTCATAAAGAGCCTAAATAAGCCAACGAGGGGAGCCATTCATGCGCGCGGTTTTTCGTCTGGCCGCATTCTTATTGCCAGTTTTTCTGGCGTGGCCAGCATCTGCACAAAACTATCCAAACCACCCGGTTAAACTGATCGTGCCCTTTGGGGCCGGCGGGCCCGCAGACGTCTATGCGAGAGTTCTAGCGCAGCATCTGTCCGAGGAAACCAAGCAGTCGTTCGTGGTTGAAGACCGCCCGGGAGCCGGTTCGATTATCGGGACCGATGCTGTCGCAAAGTCGGCACCTGACGGTTACACGCTGCTGGTGATGTCCAATACGCATACGACCAATGAATCCCTGCTTCCGAATAAACCGTTTCAGCTGATGCGGGACTTCGTTCCGGTCGCGACGATCAACTATTCGGACCTGCTCATGGTTGTGCATCCTTCAGTGCCGGCGAAGAGCGTGAAGGAATTCATCGATCTTGCGAAAAAAGAGCCAGGCAAGCTGAACTATGCATCGTCCGGTCCCGGCACTCCGTATCATATGGCAGGCGAGCTGTTTAAGGCGATGAGCCAAACTGACATTGTTCACGTTCCACACAAAGCGTCCGGCGACGCGCGCAACAGCGCCATATCCGGCACGGTGCAGATGATGTTTGACGCGGTCACGACGATGACGGCCCTTGCCAAGGGCGGGCAAGTTCGCGCGCTCGCTACGACCGGCCTAAAGCGCTCCGAACTGACGCCGGATTTGCCGACGGTTGCCGAAACCGTCCCCGGATATGAGGCAACAATCTGGATCGGCATTATGGCCCCGAAAGGCACGCCGAAGGAGGTCATTACTTTCCTCAACAGCCACATCAACAAAGTGATCAACAAGCTGGAGGTAAGGGAAGCTTGGCTTAAGCAGGGGGCCGTTCCCCTTGTGAAAACCCCCGAGGAATTCGATGCCTACCTTCGGAAAGACATCGAGAAATGGGCCAATGTGGTAAAAGTCTCAGGAGCGAAGATCCAATAGCGCTTCCGCAAACAGGCAGCTGACCGGACACCAATGTCAACGATCAACAGCATGTTTGTGGACGGGTTGCTTTCGACGCCGCTAGTGCTGCCGGCCCCCGTGGCCGGCGCGTTGGCGGCGTTGTTTTTTGTGATGGTTATTCTGGCGATCCGGCGCGTAACCCAAGGACATGCGTCCCGCATTGTGGCGCCGGTGCTTGCGATCGCGGTCGCGGGGGTGTCTGTCTTCGGCATCATCGACCGGCTGGCCCGAAGCGAACGCGCTGCCGAAGAACGTGCGCTGCTTGAACGAAACAGCCAGCTAAGCCTAAGCGCCACCGCACCTGGATCGGCACTTTCGTGCCTCGATGGCCTGGCCGGCGAGGAAATTGAAAATGCATGCGAAAAATCAGTATTCGCAGACCCACAAAGCGCTGCGCGGGCGGTGGGCTATATCAGCGCGCGCTTGTCGCTGCTGGCGGATGCTGCCGCAACGGCCGGACGCGGCGGTTCCGACGTGCTGGCGGCGTTGGCTCCGACACGTCGTGCAATCGAACTCGACCGCTTCGGGATAGCTGCGCATGTGCTGGCCGTCCGTGACGGCTGCACGGCCGAGAAGTGCGCCGCATTTGCAATGCTTCACGACGCGTCCACGCTTAAAGCCAATTTCAAGGTCCACGCCTTCGACGCTTATGTTGCCCGGTACGCGGCCGCATGGGGAAAGGGTGAAGCAGCGCCTGAAAATGTACCGCAGGCCTCTGCACCCGGAACAGCGCCGGTCGCCTCGGCTCCGGAGCCGCTGTCCCCATCGCATCCTCTCGACAGCCGTTACGATTTTCCATCTTCGGCATCGATCCCGCCCGTCAGCATCATGAATGCCGAGCCGCCACCACCCCCCAAGGAGCCGGCGAGCCCCCAGGGTGCTCACCCGGCGACGGAAAAAACAGGTACCACCCCGCCTGTACCCCCGAAGCGGCCGCAGAGCCAGGCGGCGTCCCCGCCCGCGCGCTAATATCGGGGCCAACCGGCGCGGCCTCATGTTTAAATCAGTCCTGATTGCCAATCGCGGCGAAATTGCCTGTCGCATTGCCCGGACCGCACGACGGATGGGGATGCGCACGATCGCGGTCTATTCCGAGGTGGACGCAACTTCGCTCCATGTTCGGCAATGCGACGAAGCATATGCGATCGGGCCAGCGCCGGCAGGCGAAAGCTACCTTGCGATCAATAGGCTGATTGCTGCAGCCAAGCAGGCGCAGGCTGAGTGCATCCATCCTGGTTATGGTTTTCTGTCCGAAAACGTTGACTTCGCCGAGGCCTGTCTAAACGCGGGCATAGCGTTTGTCGGCCCGCCTGCATCAGCCATACGTGCCATGGGCCTCAAACATCATGCCAAAACGCTGATGGAAAAAGCGGGTGTGCCCGTCGTGCCCGGCTATCACGGCGAACTGCAGGAGCCGAAGTTTCTCAAACAGAAGGCCTATGAAATCGGATATCCCGTCATCATCAAACCCCTCGCGGGCGGCGGCGGCAAAGGCATGCGCCGTGTGGAGCGCCATGCCGATTTCGATGCTGCGCTGGAAGGGGCGCAGCGGGAAGCCAAAAGCTCGTTCGGCGACGCGCGCGTGCTGGTCGAAAAATACGTTGCAAGCCCACGTCACATCGAGGTCCAGATCTTTGCCGACCGTCATGGCGACGCCATTCACCTCGGTGAGCGCGATTGCTCGCTGCAGCGGCGCCATCAGAAAGTAATGGAGGAATCGCCGGCGCCCGGAATGACCGCGGAACTGCGGGCCCGAATGGGTGCAGCAGCAGTCGTGGCGGCAAAGGCGACGGGGTACGTCGGCGCGGGAACCGTGGAATTCATCGCCGACGGCACCAGCGGCCTCAAAGCAGGCAGTTTCTGGTTCATGGAGATGAACACGCGGCTTCAGGTAGAGCATCCCGTCACAGAGGCAGTGACCGGACTGGATCTGGTGGAATGGCAGTTTCGGATAGCAGCCGGCGAAAAATTGCCCTCGGTGCAGGATCAGATTGTTCCTAAAGGGCACGCGGTTGAGGCGCGGCTCTATGCCGAGGACCCGGAGCGCGGCTTCCTGCCGTCGACGGGCCGGCTAGTCGACCTGCAATTTCCGGATATTGACGGACTACGCATCGATACAGGGGTGGAGCGTGGTAGCGAAGTGACGCCTTTCTACGACCCGATGGTCGCGAAGTTTATCGCTCGCGGGCAAACAAGGGATGAAGCCTTCGATCGGCTAGCTGTGGCGCTCGAGCGAACAATCGTGGCAGGTCCGCGCACCAATATCGGATTCCTGGTGGCGCTCTGCCGCGTGGCTCCGGTTCGCAAAGGCGATTTCGATACGGGCTTCATAGACCGGAATCTTGCCGAGTTAGGTGCAGTACCCCAGGGGCTTGATCGCGGCGCGGCCGCATTTGGGGCCCAGTGGCTGCTGGCGCAGGATCACCTTCCAGCACCAGATCCGCCGGAAGGTATAACCGAGGAAACGCAATCGCCCTGGGATGTTGCTGACGCATTTCAAATGGCCGGCATGCGGCGGCTTACATTGCCCATTCTCGCGGATGGTGAGTCGGCCATCGCTGAAATTATGTACACCGCCAAAGGGCCCGAACTGTCTGTCGAAGGAGTTGGGCCCGCGCCGGACGCTGTTGCTATCGCCGACTCTAATGCCGTTTTCGTGCTGCGTCATGGCCGGCAGACCAACGTGAAACTTCGTGACCCTGGCCTTGCCGAAGCCGGCGACCAGGACAAAAGCGGGCTGGTGCGTGCGCCAATGCATGGCAAGGTGCTGGCCTTGCTTGTGGAGAAGGGCACCCAGGTTACACGCGGTCAGCGCGTTGCCATCATTGAGGCGATGAAGATGGAGCACACGATCGTGGCACCGATAGACGGCGTCGTGACCGAAATTTTCGTCGCCAAGGATGCACAGATCGCAGAAGTGGCGCAATTGATGACGGTCGCCCCGGCGATCACTTCCTGACAAAGATACGAAACGAGCCGATTGGGCTGGTCTCACGGTAGTGCGCGAGGGTGCTCGCAAAATCTGTATGCGCACTCAGCCATGCCACGTAATCGAAAGCGCGATGACCAAAGCCCAACATGTCATTGCCTGTCGCAATAACGATAACCCCCGGCTCTTTGATGCGCACGGCGGAAACCGCCATCTCGGCCTGATTTAATCCTGCGGCCTTTATTTTCGGCCGATCGGCGGCTGGCGCTTCATCTACGCGCGTGGCGGCGGCGATGAGATAAACGCAGCAAAAGGGGGTTGCCCATTCGACGCCCGCGGGGATCACTGCCGGGAAAACCTCGCGCGGTGAAGTGATGAATCCGAACACCGTTCTGTTCGGCCCCGGATTGTTGCGGAACACCGCCGCCAACTGGCTTTCCCGGCTCGACGTGCCGTCGAAGATCCGCTTTGCTTCGAAAGTGGTGGGCGCAATGGCCATGGCCACGAGAATGGCGAATGCGATGCGCCGCAGGGTAAGCTTGTCGGCGCGTGGCTTTTCTGCGGCGAGAAGGGCAACTGCTGACAGATTGAAGAAAATGATGGCGGGGAGGAAGTGGTAAGACCAAGGCTTTGCTTGGATGAGCGCGGCAACAAGGCCTGCTGCACCTGCTGCTGCCAAGGCTTGTGCGAGTGCCGAAGTTTGTACGTCTTTTTGACGTGCCAGATAAGCAACCGCCACCAACATGGAGGCGGGGGCGAGCAGTATGGCCGCTGAGAGCAAAACTTCCTGCAGCGAGCTCTTGTACGACCAATAGGCTAGCAGCGCGGTCGGCATATCTACTTCCAGGTAGGACCACGCGTAAGTGACCGTCAGTCCTGCATACACGATGCCGACGATGACCATGGCGATTGTTTCAGAACGAATGGCCAGACTTGGTCGCCGCAGCCGCACTAGAATCCAGATTTCAAGGGCGATCGGCACCAGCAGAAAATAGGGTTTGATGCAAAATCCGAGGCCCGCGGCCACTCCGACGGCGGCACCAACGGCCGCGGAAAGCACCAACTTGTTCGCACGGCAGCTGCAGGCGACTATGTAAGGCAGGGTAAGCAGCACCATCCAGTGCTCGCGCTGGCCGAAATCGTAGCCGGGCACGAACAAAACCAGTAAGGCGGCAAAACCAAGGAACAGGTTACGAGCAAAGCGCGTGAAGCCGGCTGCTGCAATTAGATGAGCAACCCCAGCAAGCGACAGCATAGCCATTGCAACAGTGAACGCGGTAGCCGCGATGTCGGGCCGTAGACCGAGCTGGCGCGCGAACCAGACTGGTACGGCGCTGATCCACCAAACAAGTGGCATGTTTATATCCATGACATCTTTGCCGATCTGGCCGCCATTAAGCAGTCGCCCGACAAGCGCTATGAAATAGGCCTCGTCGTGGTTGATTGGCGCAAGGAAATGAAGTAGGGCCGCCCCGACCGCCAGGCCGGCTATGGCTCCCGTAACCAACAGCCGATCGTCGGCTGCCTCGCGCCGCATGATCGCGCTCATGGCCATACGCGGGTTCCCGTCGCTGGTTGTGCCAAAGTCTCTAAATCATCGGGTGTTAAGAAACTCTTGGATTTTCGGGGCGTGCGCGGGGGAGAATGCCCGGAAACGGCTTTCCTATGGTCCATTTGCCCGTTATGTATGGGTTATCCAGTCTTTTTGCGCTCGTCAGGCTGTTGGAATGTCGCTTCATCTCATCAAGCTGTGTGTCGGCTGCGATTCAGTCGCCGATCTCGAAGACTGGATCAGGGAGAAGCTGAAAGAAAAGAAGCGCCGAAGGCAGAAGCCCGAGCACATCCACACGACGCGAATGGTGCCGAAGCGCGGCGAGGAGCTCATCGACGGAGGCTCGTTGTATTGGGTCGTTCGGGGGCAGATCGCTTGTCGCGAGCGCATCCTCGGTATTCGCCCATTCACCGATAAAGACGGCGTCGGACGTTGTCGTATCGTTCTCGACGGCAAAGTGGTGCTTGTCGAGCCGCGGCCGCGCGCGGCATTCCAGGGTTGGCGCTATTTGGAGCCCAGTGATGCGCCTCGGGATCTCTCGCGCGCAGCGCCTGGCGCCGCGAGAATGCCGGAAACGATGCGGCGTGAGTTACGCGAGTTGGGTCTTCTTTAGACCGCGACGTTGTCAATCAGGCGCGTTTTGCCAAGCCTTGCAGCGATGAGCAGGCGAACCGGCCCCTCCTTGAGCGACACGACGGGTGCCAACGTCAGTGCGTGGCGCGCCTCAAGATAATCCAGGCCGAATCCGGCCAAATCCACTTCAATGCGCCCCACATTTAGAACGCGGTCGATTTTCTCGCCGCTTTTGATGCGGTACGCGCAACCTTTGAGGACTTTGTAGAGCATCGGGGCGACAGCGCGCTCCGCCGAAGAAAGGTACACGTTGCGAGAGGAAAGGGCCAAGCCGTCCGGCTCACGCACGGTCGGAACTCCGATAACCTTCACAGGCAGATCGAAATCCTTGGCTATTTGAGTGACAACGCGCAGCTGCTGGTAGTCTTTTTGCCCGAAGAACGCAAAATCCGGAGAAACTTGCGTGAACAGTTTGGCAACAACTGTCGCAACGCCGCCGAAAAAATGTGGACGGTATTCGTCCTCGAGGCCGGCTTTGGCCGGTCCTTCTGGCGCAAGGCGAGTGGCGAAACCATCCGGATACATCGCCTCGACGGCAGGTGCCCACACGGCATCAACGTTCTCCGCCCGCAAAGCCTTGAGGTCGGTTGCGAAGTTCCGTGGGTAACTTGCGAAGTCTTCATGCGGCGCAAATTGCGTCGGATTGACAAAGATCGAGACGACAACCCGTTTGGCCCGCCGCCGCGCTTCTCGGATGAGCGCCATGTGACCGCGATGCAACGCACCCATCGTCGGCACCAGCGCGATACCGGCGCCCGTCTTTCGATAAGGTTCCAATGCACGCCGGAGCGAAGGGACCGTCCGCAAAATCTTCGGAGCTTTTGCCATAATTGTCGGCCTTGTCGGCGAAGTGTCGCAAAACCGCAATACGTCGAGCAAGGCGGCCAGGCGCAGACTAGCTAATTGAGGATCAAATCGGGATTAACTTGACTAACGTATAGAAATATTTTGACAATTAGCAGCCGGAGAGGGGCGGCATGCTAATCCAGCCAATTCAGGAAAACGTTCAATCAGCGCACGTTGTCGTTCTCGGAAACGAGAAGGGCGGTTCGGGAAAGTCGACGACCGCTTTGCATATCGCGGTCGCGTTACTGAAGGCTGGGCAGCGTGTAGCGACGATTGATCTCGATTCGCGCCAGCAAAGTTTCACCCATTACATCGACAATCGCCGCGCGTGGGCCGAGCGCGCGCGAGTGTCGCTTGAACTGCCTACGCACTATTGCATTGCGCGCGCTGAAGGCAATTCGCTTGAGGCCAATGAGGCGCGCGAGTTTGAAAACTTTTCGGCCGCGATCGGGGCGATCGAGCACAATCATGATGTTGTCGTCATCGATACACCAGGGGCCGATACCTACCTGATGAGGCTCGCTCACTCGATGGCCGACACGCTGGTCACGCCGCTAAACGACAGCTTTCTTGACTTCGACGTGCTGGCCACACTTGACCCGACAAATTTTGCCGTGACGGGGGAAAGCCACTACGCCGAAATGGTGCGGGAAGCGCGCCGTCAACGCCGGTTGGTTGACGGCCGCCTCACGGACTGGATTGTGGTGCGGAACCGACTGTCAAATCTCGTGTCGCGAAACAAGCGATTGGTCGGCGATGGGATCAACGAGCTGTCAAAACGAATGGGTTTTCGATGCGTCGAGGGTTTTGCCGAACGCGTTGTGTATCGTGAATTTTTCCCTAGAGGATTGACCGCGCTCGATGATCTGGATGAGGAAACACTTGGTACGCGGCCAAACCTCTCGCACGTGACTGCGAGAGAAGAAGTCATTTCGGTGCTCAATGCTCTGCAGTTGCCGTTGTCGGAGAATGGTAAACGGCGTGCCGCTGCCCGCGCGGAATGGTTCTCCGTCATGGATCAGCCCCTCCAGGTTCACGATATCATCGGATAGGTCCGCAAGCTTGCATTCACGCTGTTGGGCCGCCATTTACGTGGTGTGCGGAGAGTCGCGCGAGCATTCCTAATTCGGTGTAGAATCGCGTCATGGCCAAGAACTCCCAGCAGACGCCTGCGCCAGTTTCGTCCAGGTCGGAGATTGAAACGTTTCTTGAACGCGTGCGCGCGCTCGGACCTTCGAGTGCGCAAGGTGCCCGAGGTCGTCTGCTCTTTGCGCTCGATGCGACAATGAGCCGGCAGCCAACCTGGGACACAGCATGCACGCTGCAGGCTGACATGTTTCGGGAAGCGGCTGGCGTTGGCGGCCTCGACATTCAACTCGTCTATTTTCGCGGCTTGAACGAATGCCGGGCATCAGGCTGGGTTTCGGACGGGAAGCAGCTCGCTGACCTGATGTCCAGGATCGACTGTCGCGGAGGGCAGACTCAGATCGGTAAAGTTCTCAATCATGCCCGTCTGGAACACGCGCGCGGCAAGGTTCAAGCCCTGGTTTTCGTCGGCGATGCCATGGAGGAGGCAATAGACAATTTATGCCAAGCGGCCGGTGAACTGGGCATTCTTGGTGTTCCGGTATTCATGTTTCAGGAAGGTGGCGACCCAATCGCGGAAAACGCGTATCGCGAGATCGCGCGTTTGTCGCGCGGTGCGTACTGCCGGTTCGATACAGGTTCTGCACATCAGCTTGGCGAACTGCTGCGTGCGGTTGCCGCGTATGCCGCAGGAGGCGTTCGGGCGCTCAAGGAATTGTCGTCAAGGCATTCGGCCGGCGCACAAAAATTGTTGTCGCAACTGAAGTAGCCATGCCCGCGATTATTTTCGGCGTTCTGGTGTTAGTGCTCGCACTGTGGGCACTGAATGTGATCTCGAAGGTCGATCCGAGAATTGCTGTGCGCGTGACAAAAATCGGTGGCGGCCTGCTTTCACTCGGACTTGCAGTCTTCTTGGGCCTGCGTGGAGAGGTGGGCGTCGCCATTCCGTTAGGCGCTTTTGGACTCGGGTTGCTCGGCTGGGTGCCGTTTGGGCCTGCAGGCTTTGGAGCGCGCACCCAGAAGACAGGTGGACAGACATCGCGCGTGCGTTCCGCGTACTTTGAGATGGAGCTAGACCATGACAGCGGCTCAATGCGCGGTCGCGTTATTGCCGGCCGTCATCAGGGCGCTGCGCTGGAAGGGCTCGACGTCGAGACCTTGATCTCGATGTTCAGAGAGATTGACGAGGAAAGCCGCGCCTTACTTGCAGCTTATCTTGACCGCCGGGATCCCAGTTGGAGTGAGCACGCGCAGGCGGATGC
>DASSSM010000414.1:0-6536 GCA_035708425.1 Pseudolabrys sp. | reverse complement strand
GTTCAAGGGGTTCGAGTGCCGTCGTTGACGGCCCAGAAGCCAACCGGCATCGTGCCGGCGAATTGATTCACAGGCCTGCCGACAGCGTCTGGGGCAAATTTGGTTGCGGCAAGCCTCCTTCGATCCGAGGCGCAGGGGACGGCGAGCTTGGACCAAACACGGTCGCACGGCGCAATTCGATCAAGACAGGCCGACGCCATCGAGCTCGGCAATGAGCCGCCGTTGTCGGTCGACGGTGGCTCGAGCGGCTTCGTCGATCGCCGTCGCGTTTCGGTACAATGGTTTGCCGGCACGATCCTGACCGCTTTAAGCGGCGCTGCTCTCATGGGCGGCGCCGTTTTCACGTCCCTCGACGGCGAAGCCAATTTTGCGTCCTTGCCCGAACGCGTCGAAGTCGCGCTGCGCGGCGCGCTCGGCGGTGGCGCCGAAAAAGGCGCGCACAAAAGCGATCGGCTGCCGACCGCGGAAGAACCGACGTTCGCGCGGCAGGTCATCCGCGTTTCGACAATCAACCGCGTCGGCAACCACGAGGTGGTTCGCGTACGCCCCTTCGTTCGCATCGCCGGCAATCTCTCGCTCACCGTTTCCGATCTTTCGGCGAACATTCCGCCATTCAATCCGCAAAGGCTGCTCGCGGAGTCCACGCCGGGTGGGGCCACGGCATCGGATGATACGCCGGCTGAGCCGGATGCCGAGGTCGCTTTCGTGATGCGCGACATGGCGCCGATCATGCCCAGACTTAAGATCGCCTTGCTCACGCCGTCTGACGAAGTGGTGGCACGCGTGCGCGAGGCGGCAGAGTGGAGCGACAAGGCCGCGAATCACTTACCTGTCGCGGCAAACATCACCGGCATCAAGCTCGCCTATGCCGGCGACGGCACCGTCGATCCTTACGCAGGCTTCGAAGCGCGCATCGTCCCCGAAAACATAACCTTACTGCCGAAGACGACGACGCAGACGACAGGCGGCAATGCCTTCAACGAAAAACAGATCGTCGCGAAGAAAGGCGAAAGCGTCGCCAGCATCCTGCGCGACGTCGGCGCCATCCCCGCGGACATCGGAGCCATCGTGCGTGTCCTCGGGCCGCGCGGGCTCGAGGGAGGGATCAAGGAAGGCCAGAAGTTGCGCGTCCTGATGGCGCCTGTCATGGGCGGTCAGCGGCTACAGCCGATCCGGGTGATCGTTGCCAGTGAATCGGCAATCGACGCCGTCGTCGCGCTCGCGGACACCGGCCGATATGTTTCGGTCGACGTGAGAAACATCGACACCGAGGTCGCTGAAAACTCCGAAGACGGCAACGACGAAAATGACAGCTCCGGCGTTCGCCTCTATCAAAGCGTCTACGAAACCGCCCTGCGCAACCGGATTCCGCGCCCGATCATCGAAGACCTGATCCGCATCTACTCCTACGACGTCGATTTCCAGCGCAAGGTACAGCCCGGCGACTCCTTCGAGGTGCTCTACGCCGGCGAAGAGGAAGCCCCAGCCGCCGCCGACAGTCGCAATGACGTATTGTTCGCCGCGCTTACCGTCGGCGGCGAAATGAAGAAATTTTATCGCTTCCAGTCGCCGGATGACGGGCTGGTGGACTATTACGACGAGACGGGCAAGAGCGCGAAGAAGTTCCTGGTTCGCAAGCCGGTGCTCGCCGGCATCATGCGCTCCGGCTTCGGCCTACGGCGCCATCCGATCCTCGGCTACACCAAGATGCACACCGGCGTCGACTGGGCGGCGCCGGGCGGCACGCCGATCTATGCCTCGGGCAACGGCACCGTTGAGAAAGTCGGGTGGGAATCCGGATACGGCAAATACGTCCGTGTCCGTCACAACAATGGCTACGAAACCGCATACGGTCACATGACAGCTTACGCCCGCGGCATCGACGAAGGCACGCGCGTGCGGCAAGGGCAGGTGATCGGCTTTGTCGGCTCGACCGGCCTCTCGACTGGCTCGCACCTGCATTACGAGATCCTGGTCAACGGCCGCTTCGTCGATCCGATGCGGATCAAGCTTCCGCGCGGCCGCGTCCTCGAAGGCCCGATGCTCGCTGGCTTCGAAAAGGAACGCGAGCGGCTTGACGGCATTATGGCCCGCAAGCCGGCACGCGTTGCCTCGAGTGGAGCGGCGGTACGCTAACGCGTTACGCCGCCTGCGCGAGCTTGCCGTTGAACGCCAGCCCCCGCTTGTCGCCGGAGACATTGACCTTCTCGCCGTCCTTGATCTTGCCGGCAAGGATCATCTCGGCCAGCGGATCCTGCAGCGATTTCTGGATCGCGCGCTTGAGCGGACGCGCTCCATAGGCGGGGTCCCAGCCTTTTTCGGCCAGCCAGTCGCGTGCGCTCGCATCGAGCTTGATGGTGATCTTGCGATCGTCGAGCAGCTTCTGCAGCCGTGCGATCTGAATGTCGACGATGCGACCCATCTCGGCTTTCTTCAGCCGATGGAACAGGATGATTTCATCCACCCGGTTGAGGAATTCAGGCCGGAATGCCGCACGCACCACCGCCATGACCTGATCCTTGACGGCATCCGTATCCTGGCCTTCCGGCTGGTTGACCAGGAAATCCGCGCCGAGGTTTGACGTCATCACGATCAGCGTGTTGCGGAAGTCGACCGTGTGGCCTTGCCCATCCGTCAGCCGCCCGTCATCGAGCACCTGCAAAAGGACGTTGAACACGTCCGGATGCGCCTTTTCGATTTCATCGAACAGGACGACCTGATACGGCCTGCGCCGTACCGCTTCCGTCAGCGCGCCGCCCTCTTCGTAGCCGACATAGCCCGGAGGCGCGCCGATCAAGCGTGCAACCGCGTGCTTCTCCATGTACTCCGACATGTCGATGCGGATCAGCGCATTCTCGTCGTCGAACAGATACGCAGCCAAAGCCTTGGTCAGCTCGGTCTTGCCGACGCCCGTGGGCCCGAGGAACATGAACGAGCCGATCGGCCGGTGCGGATCCTGCAATCCGGCGCGTGCGCGCCGCACCGCGGTCGAGACCGCACGCACGGCTTCCTGCTGACCGATGACGCGCTTGGCAAGCTCGTCTTCCATGCGCAGCAATTTTTCTTTTTCACCCTCGAGCATCCTGTCGACCGGCACACCGGTCCAGCGCGAGACGACCTGGGCCACGTGATCGGCCGTGACGGTCTCCTCGACCATGGCGCCCTTGGCTTCGGCGGCCTCGATCGTCGTAAGTTTTTTTTCCAGCTCGGGGATGCGGCCGTAGGCCAGCTCACCGGCGCGCTGGAATTCGCCCTTACGCTGTGCGTTGGCGAGTTCGGCACGGAGCTGGTCGAGCTCGGTCTTGAGCTTCTGCGCGTCGGAAAGCTTTTCCTTTTCCGCTTTCCAGCGGCCGGTCAAATCGGCCGAGCGCTTTTCGAGATCCTTGAGCTCGCCTTCGAGGCGCTTGAGGCGGTCTTTCGAGCCGGGATCGGACTCCTTCTTCAATGCCTCCTGCTCGATTTTCAGCCGCACGATCTCGCGATCAATCGAATCCAGTTCTTCCGGCTTGGAATCGACCTGCATCTTCAGACGCGCGGCCGCCTCGTCGATCAGGTCGATCGCCTTGTCGGGCAGGAAACGGTCGGTGATGTAACGATGCGAGAGCGTCGCGGCGCTGACGATCGCCGAGTCGGAAATACGCACGCCGTGATGCTGCTCGTATTTGTCCTTCAGCCCACGCAGAATGGAAATTGTGTCTTCGACACTCGGCTCGGACACGTAAACCGGCTGGAAGCGCCGGGCGAGCGCCGCGTCCTTCTCCACATGCTTCTTGTATTCGTCGAGCGTGGTGGCACCGATGCAATGCAGTTCGCCGCGCGCGAGCGCCGGCTTGAGCAGATTGGACGCGTCCATTGCGCCGTCGGCTTTGCCGGCGCCGACCAGCGTGTGCATCTCATCGATGAAGAGAATAATGCCGCCGTCGGACGACGTGACTTCCTGCAGGACCGCCTTCAATCGTTCCTCGAATTCGCCGCGGTATTTTGCACCGGCGATCATCGCGCCGAGATCAAGCGCAAGCAATTGCTTGTCCTGGAGACTTTCGGGCACGTCGCCGTTGACGATGCGCAGCGCCAATCCCTCGACGATCGCGGTCTTGCCAACCCCGGGTTCGCCGATGAGAACCGGGTTGTTCTTGGTCCGGCGTGACAGAACCTGGATCGTCCGGCGGATTTCTTCGTCGCGGCCGATCACCGGATCGAGCTTGCCTTCCCGAGCCGCCTGCGTGAGATCGCGCGCATATTTTTTCAGCGCGTCATAGGCATTCTCGGCCGATGCGGAATCGGCGGTACGTCCCTTGCGCAGCGCATTGATCGCGGCGTTCAGGCTTTGCGGACTCACCCCGGCCTTGGCGAGGATTTTTCCCGCTTCGCTGTCTTTCTCCAATGCGAGGGCAAGCAGCAGCCGCTCGACGGTAACGAAACTGTCGCCGGCCTTTTCGCCGGCTTTCTCCGCAGCGTCGAAGACACGCGCCAAAGCTGGATCAAGATAGATTTGGCCCGCGCCGCCGCCGCTGACTTTCGGCCGCTTGGCGAGCGCGGCGTCCACCGCCTGCAATGCCTGACGCGATTGACCGCCTGAGCGGTCGATCAACCCGGCGGCCAGGCCTTCTGGATCGTCGAGCAATACCTTGAGCAGATGTTCGGGGGTGAATTGCTGATGGCCTTCGCGCAAGGCCATCGATTGGGCAGATTGAATAAAACCGCGGGCGCGGTCCGTGTATTTCTCGAAATTCATGCCTCACTCCCTCGGCCCATTGTGGCGCCGGAAACAGGCAGACCCCCTTCAGGCAGCCTACCTGGCAGTTTATGTGGGTGCATTCTTCGCGGTTTGAAGGGCCTAGTCATTGATATAGGTCAGCTTTTAGGCCCCTCGCTTTTTGAAGGGAAATCAATGGAATCTGAAGCCGCCACCGTCCGGGCTATCTACCGGTATCCCGTGAAAGGGTTGTCTCCGCAGATTTTGCACCGGACCCGGCTGATAGCAGGCCAGACCATCCCGGCCGACCGCCTGTATGCCATCGAAAATGGACCCGCGGGGTTCGATCCGGCCGCGCCCAGCTATTTCCCGAAACAAAGGTTCTTGATGCTGATGCGCAACGAGCGGCTCGCCGCGCTTCGAACGGAGTTCGATGAGGCCACCCACATGCTGACAATCCACTGGCAGGGCGCCGAAGCGGCGCGTGGGGACCTGCGAACACCGCAGGGCCGCGCCGCTATTGAGAATTTCTTTGCCCGGTACTGCGCCGATGAGCTCCGCGGGCCACCCAAGATTCTGCACGGCGAAGGACACAGTTTCTCGGATGTTGCCAGGAAGGTTGTGTCGATCATCAATCTTGCTTCGGTGGCCTCGGTCGAAGATGCCGTCGGCCTGCCGGTCAATCCGCTGCGCTTCCGGGCCAATATTTATCTGTCGGGCTGGCCAGCCTGGCGCGAATTCGACTTCCTCGATCAAACGGTCGCTATTGGAAAGACCGCGCGGGTGAAGATCATCAAGCGAATACAGCGCTGCGCCGCCACCGATGTTGACCCGGAGACCGGAATCCGTGACCTGACAATTCCGCGCACGCTTCTGAACAACTTCGATCACACCGATTGCGGTGTCTATGCCGAAGTGATCGCGGCCGGTGAGATCGCTCCCGGCGATGCGATAGTGCCCGCACCCCAATAAAAACCGCGCCCCGTTCGGTCAAACGGGGCGCGGCTCACAAGGCTGCTGTGATTGAGACGAGATCAGCCGCCAGGCAATACGTAAGCGCTGATGCGGCCCGCCGGATACACCGACTCCGCGACCGTGTGATTGTGGTTGCCGGAAACGATGATCGGATTGCCGTTGGGATCAACGCCACTGACCACGCCGACGTGACCACCGCCGCGCCGACCCATCACTGCGATCGCGCCGACCTGCGGGCCGCTGACGCGTGTGCCGTAGCTCGCGTAGGCCTTCGCCAGGTTGCCACCACCGGCATGACCGGTGCGCTTGAGGACCATGTCCATGAACGCACCACACCACAGGCTTCCCCTGCCCGTGGGGTTGGTCCCGATGTATCTGCGCGCTTCCGACACCAGCGAATTGCTGGTGACGCCGCCGAATGCCGAATTTGAGTGCGATTGCGCCAACGCTCGCGCAGAGGCCAGATCCCGGCGGCCATGATGACGGCCGCGGCCGAGCGTTTCGCCCGTTTCAGCGGCCATTCCGGTTGCGGCCGGTGCCTGATTTGCATTGATCGAATAACGAATGTCCCGATCGGCCCCTAACTGCTGGGGCTGAACCGGTGTCTGGGTTGCCGTCGCCGTACGGTGCCGATGGTGGTGGACGGGTCTTGCCACGGCCGCTGTTGCAAGCACTGCAATCGCCACCGAACACAGAAATAGCGTCGCCCGTCTTGATCTTATAATCATTAGAGTAGTCCCCTTAGCTTCTTAAGCAAATGCGCCCCGCGCTGGTAGACTCACCACGCGGCGCGATGTCCAAACGCCGCCCGCATATGGCAATTTCGTGATCATTGAAAGGTCATTTCGTGCCGCGCATAGCGGCT
>DASSSM010000413.1:0-2802 GCA_035708425.1 Pseudolabrys sp. | reverse complement strand
CGAACTCGGCAATCCCGGAGACCACGCGAGGGGCATCGTGGGCCTCGCCGGTCAGGGCATCGAGCGCAAACAAGCGGCCTTTACCGGGCTTGCGACCTGGGCCGGACGGACGTTCGGCGCCTTCCTCGCTGAGCGTATTCCACTCCCCGCAAGCCTCACATTTGCCCTGCCAGCGGCTGAATGCGGCGCCGCAATTCTGGCAGACGAAGGTAAGCCCCCGTTTGGACATAAGGAATCACCGAGAAATGGCAGTGCGCGGACGCTAAAGCGTCCAGGAGAACAATACAAGAACATTTTTTAAGAAGATACTAATTTTGCTGGGTTTGGACGTCAGTTATCGCGATATATCCGGTGGTACCGGCGGCCCAGATTCACCAGCACCTCGTAACCGATCGTTCCTGCGGCTGCTGCCAGCTCATCCACTCCGATCGTGGCCCCGATGAGGGTGATGAGGTCGCCGCGTCGCACCGCATTTTCCGCTAATCCCGTGACATCGACCGCCAGCAGGTCCATCGACACACGCCCGGCCAGTGGACAGCGAGTGTCGGCAACGATGGCATCAGAACCGGGGGTCGTGTCGGAGGCGCTGGCTGCGCGCGGATATCCGTCCGCATAGCCCACCGCAACGACGGCAACGCGCGCTGCGTGCTTCGCGGTCCAGGTCGCGTTGTAGCCGATCGTCTCGCCCTTCGGAACGTTTCGTACCTGCACGACACGCGCGCGCAGTTCTATCACCGGGTGCATAGGGTTGCGGTGACCGGGTGTCGGATTGACGCCGAACAAGGCCGCCCCCGGGCGGACCATGTCGCAATGCGCGCTGTTGCCGAGGAAGATGCCGGATGAATTTGCGAGTGAGCCTGGGATGCCCCGATAGAGCAAGCGGACTTCGCGGAAGAGTTCGATTTGACGCTGGTTGAGAGGGTGGTCCGGTTGCTCGGCGCAGGCGAGATGACTGATCAGCAACGTGATGCCATGATTTTCGGTACGGATACGAGGCGCGAGTGCCGCCGCTTCGTCGACGGAAACTCCAAGACGGTTCATGCCCGTGTCGACATGCAACGCCGCCCCGCCGTGCCACTGATTGGCCGAGCAGAATGCGTCCCACTCCGCAAGTTCGACAAAGCTGCCAATCACCGGCTGAGCGCGGATATCGGCGAAGGCCGCCGCGGTTCCAGGCAGCAGGCCGTTGAGCACATAAAGGGTGGCGTTCGGCGCAGCGGCGCGCGCCCGCCGCGCCTCCGAGATGTCTGCGACAAAGAATGTCCTGCAACCCGCACTTGTGAGAGTGCGCGCGACCGGCTCTATGCCGCAGCCATACCCATCGGCTTTGATGACGGCGGCGCAGTCTGACGGCATTGCCTGGCGGCCCAACAGCTCCCAATTTGCCGCGATGGCCGAAAGGTTGATGGTCAGGATACCGCCTGCGTCCGCCTTTGTGGGGCTGGAATCGACGTCGCCCGCCGAAGCGGCGTCCGCTTGCAAGTCAGGCTGCAGGGCGGTGTCGGTCATACGGATTGGGTTTAGCCGCCCGCGTGCCGGCAGTCCATGCTGGCCCGGCGAGCGCTCTAAGTGCGCTCTGGGAGGTACGTGTCGCGCGCGAGCGAGGAAAACCGTGTCACCTCGGCGTCAAACTGTAATTCAACGGTGCCAGTCGGCCCGTGACGTTGTTTGCCGATGATAATTTCCGCTTTTCCGTGGACTTCGTGTGCCTTGGCCTGCCACTCGCCAAAATCCTTTGAGGATTCGAGTGGTTTTTTCATTATCTGATAATATTCCTCACGAAAAACGAACAATACCACGTCAGCGTCCTGTTCAATTGAGCCCGATTCACGCAAATCTGAAAGCTGAGGTCTCTTGTCATCGCGGCTTTCCACCTGACGCGACAGTTGCGACAGCGCCAGGATTGGTACGTTCAGTTCCTTCGCCAAAGCCTTGAGCTTGGTTGTGATCTCAGTGATTTCCTGCACGCGATTTTCGGCCGAGCGCCGGGTCGATCCCTGAAGCAGTTGGAGGTAGTCGACCACCAGAAGGTCGAGACCGCGCTGACGCTTCAGCCTCCGGGCGCGGGCAGCGAGCTGGGCCACCGAAAGGCCGCCTGTTTCGTCCACATAGAGCGGAATGTGCTGCAGCTCGATCGAATAGTCCTTGATCTTCTCGAAGTCGCTCTCGCCGATACCACCGCGCCTGATCTGGCTGGACGGAATTCCGGTCTGTTCGGCGATGATGCGGGTGGCGAGTTGTTCGGCCGACATTTCCAGCGAGAAAAAGCCAACGATGCCGCCGTTAGCTGAAACCGCCTGACCGTCTGGCCGCGGCGGTCCAGGAATCCATGCCCTGGCGACGTTGTATGCGATATTGGTAGCGAGCGCGGTTTTACCCATGCCGGGACGGCCGGCGAGAATGATCAGGTCGGATTTTTGTAGACCGCCCATCATGCGGTCTAGCTCGTGGAGCCCAGTTGCGGTGCCGGAAAGCTTGCCGTCGCGCTGGAAGGCGTGCGCGGCCATATCGATCGCGGTCGTGAGTGCCTGCGCGAAGCGCTGGAAACCGCCGTCGTAGCGGCCGGTCTCCGCCAGCTCGTATAGTCGCCGCTCGGCGTCCTCGATCTGGTTGCGTGGCGAAAAGTCGACCGGTGCATCGTACGCGACATTCACCATATCCTCGCCGACCTGAATGAGGGCACGGCGTATCGAGAGATCATAGACGGTGTGGCCGTAGTCTTCGGCGTTGATGACTGTCGTTGCTTCAGCAGCAAGCCGAGCAAGATATTGACTGACGGTGAGGCCCCCGATGTCGATACCG
>DASSSM010000412.1:0-6077 GCA_035708425.1 Pseudolabrys sp. | reverse complement strand
TCAGCCGACACCGGCGCAACCAGACGTGAAGGCGAAATCCCCGCACGCGGCCAAGGCTACGAAACCGGTTGCGCCTAAAATTTCCGCGCCGGCGACGGTCGCACCCAAAACGGCCGCCATTACACCTGAAACCATCAAACTTGAATCATCTGTCGATCCGGAACTTTCAGCGAGCGAGCGCCTGAAGGTCCAGTCCGCGTTGCTGTGGTCTGGCGACTACACCGGCTCGATCAACGGAGATGATCCGCTCATCTCTGCAATCAAGAACTACCAGAAGCGTGCACGGTCCAGGATCACCGGAGTTCTGTCGCCAGTCGAGCGCGCGAATTTGCTTGCCGCCGCCCAGTCGCATGAAGACGAATTTGGATGGACCGTTGTCGTCGATCCGGCGACCGGCGTTCGCATCGGCCTGCCGATGAAATTGGTGCCACAGGCGCGCGATACGCCGCGCGGAACGCGCTGGTCGGCGAAGCACGGAGAAGTGCAGGTCGAAACGTTCCGCATCAAGAGTCCCGAGCTCAAGCTCTCCGCCTTGTTCGAGCATCAAAAGAAGGAGCCCTCGACGCGCAAGATCGAACAGAGCGCGCTGCGCGATGACAGTTTTGTCATCACCGGCATGCAAGGTCTGAAGAAATTTTCCGTGCGCGCCTATGCCCGCGATGGCGAGATCCGCGGCGTTACCGTGCTTTTTGACCAGATGATGGAGACGATTGTTGCGCCGGTGACGGCAGCAATGGTGAGCGCATTCTCGCCTTTTCCCGAGCGCACTCTGCCGTTCGCGGCTCCGACAAAATCGGTCGAATACGGGACTGGCCTGGTCGTGAGCGCGCGCGGCCACATTGTTACCGACCGCAAGCTCGCGGCGGGGTGTCAGGTTATTGTCGTGGACGGTCTCGGCGATGCCGATCGCGTGGCCGAGGATCGGGACCATGGTCTGGCGCTTTTGCGCGTCTATGGCCCGCGCAAGCTGTCCCCGCTTACGCTTGCGGCGGATACCGCGCGGAAAGGCGATCTGACGCTGGTCGGTATCCCCGATCCGAAAGAGCAGAACGGCGCCAAAAGGCTTACCGAAATCAGGGCGCGCCTAGCAGAGAACAACGCCATCGAGCTTCGACAGCCGGTGCCGATGGCGGGTTTTTCAGGTGCGGCCGCCCTCGACGCACAGGGTCAGGTCCTCGGGATGATGGAGATGCGCAATTTCGTGCTCGCCAGCACCGAGCCGGCCGCGCCGCCGGTGCGGTTGATCTCAGCGGAAACGATTCGTACGTTTCTCAGCGGGCATAACGTGCCGTCCGTCTCGACCGGCGGCGACGCCAAGTCGGCAGTCGTACGAATTATTTGCGTTCGCAAATAGTTATTTGTTCTTCCATTTTGGCGCGCGCTTTTCAACGAAGGCCTTCATGCCTTCCTTCTGATCTTCTGTTGCGAACAGCGCGTGGAAAATACGTCGCTCGAAGACCACGCCTTCCGAGAGCCCACTTTCGAACGCGCGGTTAACCGCTTCCTTGGCAGCAAGCACAGACGGCAGCGACATATTGGCGATGGTGTCGGCAATCTTCATTGCTTCATCCATCAGATTTGCGGCCGGTACGACGCGCGCCACCAGACCGGATTTTTCCGCTTCGGCAGCGTCCATCATGCGGCCGGTCAGTATAAGGTCCATGGCTTTCGCTTTGCCAACCGCATGCGTCAGGCGCTGCGTGCCGCCGATACCGGGAATGACTCCGAGTTTGATTTCCGGCTGGCCAAATTTTGCATTGTCCGCGGCGATCACGACGTCGCTCTGCAACGCAAGCTCGCAGCCCCCGCCAAGCGCAAAGCCCGCCACGGCCGCAACGATCGGCTTACGCGCGTGCGCTACGGCATCCCAGTTTGAAACGAAATCGCCGAGATAGGCCTCGATAAACGGCTTGTCTGCCATTTCCTTAATGTCGGCCCCCGCGGCAAAGGCTTTGTCGCTACCTGTGATGAGCATGCAACCGATCTTGTCGTCACCATCGAAGGCCTCAATCGCCTGCGTCAACTCGGCAATCAGCGCCTTGTTGAGCGCGTTGAGGGCCTGCGGGCGGTTGAGGCGGATAATTCCGACACGGCCCTTTGTTTCAACGACGATGTTCTCGTAGGTCATGGCTGATCCTGATTCAATCGAGCTTGGCGCCCGAGCGTTTCACCACATCCGCCCATTTGGCGGAATCGGCCTTGATTGTCGCTGCGAATTCCTCGGGCGTGCCGCCACCGGGTTCATCACCGAATTTTGAGAATTTATCGAGGAAGGCTTCCGACTTGAGCGCTCTGTTGATCGCCGCATTCAGTTTTTCGACGATCGGGCGCGGCACGCCGGCCGGTGCGATGACGCCGGTCCAGGTGGCGGCGACATGGCCGGGCACACCTGCTTCCGCGACGGTTGGCAAATCCGGAAATGAGGGCGAGCGATGGTCGCCTGTAACCGCCAGCGCACGAACCTTGCCGTCTCGGCCAAATGGCGCGATGGATTGCAGGCTTTCAAACATCAAGTCGACGTGCCCCGCAATGAGATCGTTGATCGCCAGCGAGCCGCCGCGGTAGGGCACATGAACGATCTTCGCTCCGATCATATACTTGAAAAGCTCGGCACCAACATGGCCCGGCGAGCCATTACTGGACGAAGCATTGGTGAGCTTCCCTGGGTTCTGCCTCGCGTAATCGATCAATTCTTTAACCGAACTCACAGGTAGCTTCGGCGAGACAGCGAGCAACATTTGTCCGCGCGTGACGAGGGCAATGGGCTGAAAGTCACGCTCGATGTCGTAAGGCAACTTCGAAACCATGTGGCGCGTGATCGCGAGCGCTCCAATCGGTCCCATACCGATGGTGTAACCGTCCGGCGGAGACTTGGCGACCAGATCAAGCCCAATTGTCAGCGCGCCACCGGGACGATTGTCGACAATGATCTGTTGCCCCAGTTCCTGGCTCAGCACCGCACCGATAAGCCGCGCAGCGTTGTCGGTAGCGCTGCCGGGCGCCTGCGGCACGATTAATCGAATTGGATGGTCCGGATAGTCCGCAGCCGGCGCAACGGTCAACGTGGCAGCGAGGAAAATAGATGTGACCATGAACGTGCGCATTGCAATCTCCGGCGGTTCGGCGTTCACACTCTGCTATTGCAGGCCCTGGCCCCTAATCTGACATGACAGCCGAAGAAATTACTTCTGGCAACTTGGGCAATAGAAGGTCGACCGGCCGACCTGCACGATACGTTTGATCTTGCCCCTGCAGCCGGGGCACAGCTCGCCCTCACGGTCATAAACCTTGAAATTGTGCTGAAAATCTCCGAGCGAGCCGTCTGCGCGCCGATGATCGCGCAGCGAGGATCCACCGGCCTCGATCGCGTCCATGAGCACGGCCTTGATGGCTTCGACCAACCTTTCGGCGCGTTCGTTCGGTCTGCCGTTCCGGTCGGCGATTGTCGAGGCCTGACGCTTGGGCGAAAGCCGCGCGCGGAACAGAGCTTCGCAGACATAGATATTGCCGAGTCCTGCTACGATACGCTGATCACTGAGCGCCGCCTTCAGCGACGTCTTCTTGCCGGCGCATGCTTCCGCCAGCATCGCCGCATCGAATTCATTTCCCAACGGCTCTGGCCCAAGCGCGCGCAGCAGCGGCTCCTGCACAAGCCTGGCACGCGGCACAAGCTTCATCGAGCCGAAACGCCGCGGATCGTTGAACGTCACCGTCGTACCGTTCGACATATGAAAGACAATGTGATCGTGCGCCGTGCTTTTGGAGCGCTCGTGATAGTACGTTCCAGGCGTGCTGTTCTTGCCGACACGGAACGATCCGGACATGCCGAGATGCATCAGCAGCACGTCGCCAGATGAAAGATCGGCGAGCAGATATTTTGCGCGGCGTCCCAACCCCTCGACGAGCTTGCCGCGCAACTTTTGCGCAAAGCCCCTTGGCAGCGGCCAGCGGAGGTCGCCGCGCCGCACCTCAACTTTGTCGAAGCGCTCGCCTTCCATGGCGGGCGCCAAACCGCGCCGAACCGTCTCGACCTCTGGTAATTCGGGCATGATTAACCGCTCCCGCGCTGACACATAGCGCCCCCGGAGCGCGCGCGCTATGGTCTTGCCCGCAAAGGACTATCGGCCATGGCCACAGGCGCCGAGCAGACTCATTTCGGCTATCAGAGCGTGCCGCTCAAGGACAAGCAGGGGCGCGTCGACGACGTCTTTCATTCGGTCGCCCGCCGGTACGACCTGATGAATGACCTGATGTCAGGCGGCCTGCATCGCGTCTGGAAAGACGCGCTGGTGACGGCGGTCAATCCGCCCAAAAGCGAGCGGAATTTCCATGTGCTCGATCTCGCCGGCGGCACCGGTGATGTTGCCTTTCGCATCGTCGATGCGGGCGGCCACGGCGTTCGCGCAACCGTCTGCGACATCAACGCTGATATGCTCCAGGTGGGGCGCGAACGCGCTGCGGTGCGTGGACTCGACAGTGTCCTCAGTTTCGAGCAAGGCAATGCCGAAGAGCTGGCCTATCCCGATCGCAGCTTCGACTGCGTCACGATCGCCTTCGGCATCCGTAATGTTCCCCGCGTCGAACGGGCGCTTGACGAGGCGTATCGCGTGCTAAAGATCGGCGGGCGCTTTCTGTGCCTCGAATTTTCCTCGGTCGACGTGCCCGGGATCGATGCCTTGTATGAACTCTATTCCTTCCAGGTGATCCCGCATGTTGGCGAGGTTGTGACCGGAGATCGCGACGCCTATCAATATCTTGTCGAATCGATCCGCAAATTTCCTAAGCCGAAGGAATTTGTGCGGATGATCGAAGCTGCAGGCTTCCGCCGTGTATCGTTCAGGCCGATGACCGGTGGTGTTGTGGCGCTCCATTCGGGCTGGCGATTGTGATTGCCGCTTTTTCTCACCTTCTCCGTCTGGCGCACGCCGGCTTTGTACTCGCACGCGAAGGCGTCTTTGCGCTTGTCGACACGCGGCCGCTTCCGCTGCCCGCCAAGACCGGCATCGCCCTTGCCCGGCTGATCGAGCGGCCGTCCGCAAAAACCGGCGAAAATCGCCTTGCCGCTGCGTTGACCAGGCTCGGGCCGACCTATGTCAAGCTCGGTCAGTTTCTCGCCACGCGGCCGGATGTCGTCGGCACGGCGATCGCTCGCGACCTCGAAAGTCTCCAGGACAAGATGGCGCCGTTTCCGCAAGGCGAAGCTGAAGCAGCGGTCGCTGCCGCGTTCGATAAGCCGCTATCTGCACTGTACGCAAGCTTCGGACCTGCCGTTGCCGCCGCATCGATTGCACAAGTTCACCGCGCCGAGATTGAGGCGAACGGCGGTCGCAAGACGGTTGCGGTTAAAGTCCTCCGTCCCGGCATCGAGCGGCGCTTCAAGTCGGATCTCGATGCATTTTTCTTTGCGGCGCGCAACGCTGAGGCGTTGTCGGCGGAGGCGCGCCGCCTGCGCTTGGTCGAGGTTGTATCCACGCTGGCGCGTTCGGTCGCCATCGAGATGGACTTCCGCCTGGAGGCTGCCGCCGCTTCCGAAATGGCAGCGAATACGCGCGAAGACGTCGACTTTCGGGTCCCTACTGTTGATTGGGATCGCACCGCACGTGAGGTTCTGACGCTGGAATGGATCGACGGAATTCGCCTCAGCGACCACCGCGCGCTCGAAGCCAAGGGCTTTGATCTGCCGGGGCTTGGGCACAAAGTGATCCAGAGCTTTCTTCGCCACGCGTTGCGCGATGGCTTCTTCCATGCCGACATGCATCCAGGCAATTTGTTCGTGGACGATGATGGAAGACTGGTCGCGGTTGATTTCGGCATCATGGGACGGCTTGGGCCGAAGGAACGCCGTTTCCTTGCCGAAATCCTGCTCGGCTTCATCACCCGCGACTACCATCGTACGGCCCAAGTGCATTTTGATGCTGGGTATGTGCCAAGGCATCATTCTGTCGAGAGTTTTGCTCAAGCCATTCGCGCCATCGGTGAGCCGATCCATAACCGTACGGCCGAAGACATCTCGATGGCCAAGCTGCTGATGCTGTTGTTCGAAGTGACCGGCCTATTCGACATGCGCACGCGGCCGG
>DASSSM010000411.1:0-7741 GCA_035708425.1 Pseudolabrys sp. | reverse complement strand
AGACGAAGACCTGCGTCTTGTGGGCAAGCCGCCTGAAGGCCGCGGAATGGATGATCCGGTCACAGTCCCGCCGGAAGGCATTGCGCGTCGGACTGATCGTCTCGACATGGAGCCGACCGCGGCTTTGCGCCGGATCCGCGGCATAGACAGCCCTTTCGCGCCCGATTTCGACCGCCATGGTTGGATTGACCTCACTGGCTGGCGCACTTAACTATCCGTTGGGTCATCTGCCAATAGGATCGGCCCGAAAAGGCACAAGGATGAGCACAGGCATTACGGTCAGCGAACGGGCGGCAAAACGGATCGGCGAAATCCTGAAGAGCGAGCCGGCCGGAACGATGCTGCGCGTCAGCGTCGAAGGCGGCGGCTGCTCGGGTTTTCAGTACAAGTTCGACATGGAGCGCGCGAAGGCGGCCGACGATCTCGTCGTCAGCCGTGACAGCGCCGTGGTGCTGATCGATCCCGTGTCGGTGAACTACATGGCCGGCTCCGAGATCGACTTCGTCGACGACCTGATCGGCGCCTCGTTCAAGGTGAAAAACCCGCAGGCAAAAGCCTCCTGCGGCTGCGGCACCAGCTTCGCGCTTTAATTTCTTCGTCGTCCCGGGCGAACGAAGTGAGGCCCGGGACCCATACTCCGCAGCAAATCGATAGGGCACAACGTATGGGTCCCCGCCTTCGCGGGGACGACAGGAAGGATTATTCCGCCGCGACCGCGGGCGGAGCTTCCTCGACTTCCGTCAATTGCGGCTCGAGACGGCGCTTGAGCAGCCGGTCGAAGCGGTCGAGGTACAGATAAATCACCGGCGTGATGTAGAGGGTGAGCAGCTGCGACAGCACCAGGCCGCCGACGACCGCGACGCCGAGCGGCTGACGCAATTCGGCGCCCGCGCCGGTGCCAAGCGCAATCGGGATTGTGCCGAAGATCGCCGCGAAAGTTGTCATCATGATCGGACGGAAACGCAGCGTCGCCGCTTCGCGAATCGCGGCTTCCGCCGACAGCCCGACCCGGCGGCGTTCAATCGCAAAGTCGATCATCATGATCGCGTTCTTTTTCACGATGCCGACCAGCATGACGATGCCGATCATCGCAATCACCGACAGATCCATGCGGAACAACATCAGCGTCAGGATCGCGCCGATACCCGCTGACGGAAGACCGGAAATGATCGTAATCGGATGGATGAAGCTCTCGTACAGGATTCCGAGTACGACATAGGCGGCAAAAATCGCGGCGAGGATCAGGATGCCCTGCCCGCGCAGCGAATCCTGGAAGACTTGCGCTGTACCCTGGAAGCCGGTCGTGATCGTCGCCGGCAACCGCTCGTCGCGCTCGAGCTTAGTGATGGCATCGACCGCCTGGCCGAGCGAAAATCCCGGCGCGAGGTTGAACGAGATCGTGACCGCCGGCTGCTGACCCTGATGGTTGACCTGCAGCGGCCCGACCGTGCGCACGAAATGCGTCACCGCCGACAGCGGCACCGTGGTGCCGTTCGTCGTTTTCAGGAAGATGCGGTTGAGGTCATCAGGGCTCTGCTGGAATTCCGGCTTGGTCTCGAGGATGACCTGATAGTCGTTCGCCGGCGTGTAGATGGTCGCCACCTGGCGCGAGCCGAAGGCGTTGTAGAGTTCCTGGCGCACCTGATCGATCGAGACGCCGTAGACCGCCGACTTCTCGCGATCGACCTCGACCGTCACCTGCGGATTCTTCACATAGAGATCGGTCGTGACATCAAGCAGCCCCGGAATTTGGGCGATCTTGTCGCGCAGCTGCGGCGTGATGCGATAAAGGTCATCAGTGTCATTGGACTGCAGCGTGTACTGATACTGGCTCTTGTTCAGCCGCCCGCCCAGATTGATGTTCTGGATCGGCTGGAAGAAAATCTGCATTCCGGGGACGACGTTGGCGCTCTGGCGCAAGCGCGCGATAATCTTCTGCATGCCGTCGCGCTCGTCGCGGGGCTTGAGCGCCACCAGCATGCGGCCGCTGTTGGGCAGCGTGTTCGGCCCGCCGGCGCCGACGGTGGAATTGACATAGGCGACGTCCTTGTCGGCGCGCACGATATCGGCAACCTTGCGCTGATGCTCGACCATCGCGGGGAAGGCGATGTCCGTGTTGCCCTCGGTGATGCCGATCATGTAACCGGTGTCTTCGGTCGGGAAGAACCCCTTCGGCACAATGATGTAGAGCCAGACCGTGCCGGCAATCGTCGCCAGCGTGACCCAGAGCATCACTTGCTTTGCCTTCAGCACGCGGTCGAGGCTCCATTCATAGGCCTTGAGCCCGGCGGCGAACATCGCCTCGAACCAGCGCAACACGAAATTCTGCTTTTCGTGCGGGTCATGGCTCTTGAGCACACGCGCGCACAGCATCGGCGTCAGCGTCAGCGACACAAAACCTGAAACGATGATTGCAACCGAGATGGACACCGCGAATTCGCGGAAGACGCGGCCGACCATGCCGCCCATCAGCAGGACCGGGATAAACACCGCGATCAGCGAAAATGTGATCGAAATGATGGTGAAGCCGATTTCGCGGGAGCCCTTCAGCGCCGCCTCGAACGGGCGCATGCCGCCCTCGATGTGACGTACGATATTTTCCAGCATGACGATCGCATCGTCGACCACGAAGCCCACCGACAGGGTCAGTGCCAGCAGCGTCATGTTGTTGATGGAAAAACCGAAGGCGTACATCGCTGCGCAGGTCCCGATCAACGAAACCGGCACCGCCAAAGCGGGAATGATCGTCGCCGAAACCTTACGCAGGAACAGAAAGATGACCATGATCACCAGCGAAATCGCGATCGCCAGCGTTTCCTGCACGTTCCAGACCGCTGCGCGGATCGAGATCGAGCGGTCGAACAGCGGCTGCATCTGGATCGCGGCCGGCACCTGTGCGCGCATCTGCGGCAGCTTGCCGCGCACAAGATCGACGACCTCGACGGTATTGGCATCGGGCTGGCGCTGGATCGCGAGCACGATCGCACGCGAATCGTTGAACCAGGTCGCGATCTTGTCGTTTTCGACACTATCGACAACCCGCGCCACCTCGTTGAGCTTGATCGGCGCTCCGTTGCGATAGGCGACCACCACGTCGCGGTAATCGGCCGCCTTGGTCATCGCGCCGGTTGCAAGCAGCGTCACCGATTGCTGCTTGCCCTGCAGCGTGCCGACAGGCGCCGACGAGTTGGCTTTGGCGACAACGCTGCGAATATCGTCGAGGGAGATGTTGCGGGCAGCAGCCGCGACCGGGTCGACCTGAACGCGCACCGCAAATTTCTGAATACCGTACACCAGAACCTGGGCGACGCCGGGCAACTGCGAGATTTGCGGCGCCAGCACGGTTTCCGCATAGTCGTTGACGGCCGACAGCGGCATCGTGTCGGACCGCATGCTGATGTACAGCACCGGGAAATCGCCGGGGTTGACTTTGCGGAAGAACGGCGGCGTCGTCATTTCGACCGGCAATCGCCGCTGTGCGGTCGCAAGCGCCGTCTGCACGTCGAGCGATGCGCCATCGATGTTGCGGCCAAGATCGAACTGCACGGTGATCTGCGTCAGGCCCAGCGAGGACGACGACGTCATCGACGAGATGCCGGAGATGGTGGACAGCTGCCGCTCGATCGGCGACGCCACCGAGGCGGCCATTGTCTCCGGGCTCGCGCCCGGCAGCGTCGCCGTGATCTGGATGGTGGGAAAGTCGACCGCCGGCAGCGCGGCGACCGGCAGCAGGCGGTAGGCGAACGCTCCGAAGACGATCAGCGACGCCGTCATCAGCGTCGTCAGCACCGGGCGGCGGATGCAGATCTCGGAAATATTCATGGATCAGCTGCCGGCGACTTTCGGCGGGCGCGGGTTCACGCGCGCGCCGTCTGACAAGAGCAACTGGCCGTCGGTGACGACGGTTTCGCCGCCGTTCAGGCCTGAACCGATCACCGTCTCCTGGCCGATCTGACGATCAATCGTGACGCGCTGAACCTTGGCAACGCCGTCTTTAACGATGAAAACAAAGTGGCCGGTCTGGCTGACCTGGACCGCAGTCGAAGGAACGACAACGCCCTCTTCCGAGCGTAACGTCATGTCGGCGGTGACCAGCGTGCCCGGCCACAAGAGCTCGTCGGTGTTGGGCATCGTCGCGCGGATCATGGCCATGCCGGTCGCCGCGTCGATCGTGTTTTCGATCATGCTGACCTGGCCGTTGGCGCGCTTCTCCTCGCCGGGAATGATCGCCTCTAAGGTCGCGGTTTCGGCAGCGATCGCCTTGCGGATGTCGGGAAGGTTCTTCTGCGGCACCGTGAAACTGACATAGACCGGCGCCGTCTGCACGATCGTCGCCATGGGCGCAGTATCGGCCTGGCGCACGAAATTGCCGACCTTCACGTTCGCCATGCTAATGCGGCCGGAAATCGGGGCGCGGATGGTGCAGAAGCCCAGTTGAACTTTCAAATTCTCGAGCTGCGCGCGGTTCGATTCCGCTGTCGCCTTCGAGATGTTGACCTGCGTTTGCGCATTGTTGAGCGTGACGATCGGGGTCGCGTTTCGTGCGGCGAGCTCGGTGTAACGCTCGACGTCGCGTTGCGCCTGCTCGAACGTGGCCTGCGCGCCATTGATCACGGCTTCGACGCGCTTCATGTCGGCTTCGATCTGGCGGCAGTCGAGCGTGAAAAGCTCATCGCCCTTTTCGACGCGCGCGCCGTCGCGGAAACGGACGCCGGTGATCGTGGTGTCGACCTGGGTCTTGATGGCCACCGCGGCGATGGGGGTGACGGAGCCGAGGGCTTCGATGCGGACCGGAACCGTTTTACGCTGGGCGGTGGCGATCTCAACCGGCACCGGGCGGGCCTGCCCCTGCGTGCGCGCCGCAACACCGTCGGTCGTCCAGAAACCGCGCACCAGCACGGCGATGCCGAGCAGGGCCAGCGCCGCCCCTCCGATGAGCCACTTTCGCTGAAGCATCGGTATTTTTCGGTCCGGACTCATCGGGCCCCGCCCGGACGCTCCCTCTTCCGCGGATCTTCTACCAACTCAGGAGGCCGCGTTCGCGGCTTTCCTAGCATATAAACGTTAAACCGTGCATATCCCTGCGCTGCCTGATAAACACGATGAATACGGCATTATTCGCCCCTCCCGAACGCCCAAAATCGATGCGAATCGCCACCTGGAACGTCAATTCCATCCGTCAGCGCATGGACAGTCTGCAGGCCTGGCTCAAGGAGCGGGCACCCGACATTGTCTGCCTGCAGGAGATCAAATGCACCGACGACGCCTTCCCGCGCGAGCCATTCGAGGCGCTCGGATACAACGTGGCCTTGCATGGGCAGAAAACGTTCAACGGCGTGGCGCTTTTGTCGAAGCTGCAATTCGACGAGGTCGCGCCCGGACTGATCGGCGATGACGCCGACGTACAGGCGCGCTTCCTGGAAGCGATCGTCTCCACCAAGACCGGCGTGCTGCGTGTCGTCAGCCTCTATCTGCCCAATGGCAACCCGCCCGCCACCGACAAATACACCTACAAGCTCGGCTGGATGAACCGGCTTATTAATTTCTCACGTGAACGACTTAAACTGGAAGAGCCGATGCTGCTCGCCGGCGACTACAACGTCATCCCGACAGCAGCCGACGCGCGCCGTCCCGAGGTATGGACCAATGACGCGCTGTTCCTGCCGCAGACACGCGAGAAATACCGCGCGCTGATCAATCTCGGCCTTACTGATGCGCTGCGCGCGGTCAGCGACGCATCCGACCTTTATACGTTCTGGGACTATCAGGCCGGCGCCTGGGAAAAAGACAACGGCATCCGCATCGATCACGTTCTGCTGTCGCCGCAGGCCACCGACAGACTGGCCGGCGCGGGCATCGACCGGCACGTGCGCGGCTGGGACAAGCCCTCCGATCACGTGCCCGTTTATGTCGATCTGGATATTGAAGGGCGGTGAAACAGAGTTGTCCCCGCGACCCAGCCTACGCTCGCAGCGCGAGCTTCGGCGCGTTTCAGTCCGCCGAAGCGCGGAGCGCGAAGGCGGAAAGCGGGGACCCATACGCCGTGCGCTATCGGTTAACTGCGGAGTATGGGTCCCGGCTCTCGCGCATGCGCGCTCGGCCGGGACGACGACAGGCGTTTATTCTCTTCGCGTCTCGAGCCAGCGCCGCAGATAGACCGCCGCGAGCGCGCGTTCGTCCTCGCTCGCCTGCTTCATGGCGCTGTCGTAAAGCTTGGCGATCCAGGCCTGATCGGCGCGCGCGCTGTCTTTCGCGAGCGCAAGCCACATCAGGCCGCGCGCGGCCTGCCGCGGCACGTGATCGCCCTCAAACAGCATGGCGCCGAGCATCGCCTGCGCCTCGCACTGGCCTTTCTGCGCCGAGAGGCCGAACCAGCGCGCGGCCGTGCGCGGATCGTGCGGCGCGCCGGTGCCGTTGAGATAGAGCCGCGCCAGATAATATTGCGCGTCGGGATCGCGGAAATAGGACGCCGCATAAGCGAACATCTCTCGCGCGCGCTGCGGGTCGCGCTTGATGTCCGTTTTCGGAATTCCGTCGAGATAGTAGTGGCCGAGCGCGACGAAGGCGTTCGCGACGAAGCGCGCCTGCGGCAGATCGGGATTATCGTCGGCGTGGCTGTTGGCGATGCTGCGGAAATATTCGAAGGCCTTGAGATCGTTCTGCGCGACGCCGTCGCCTTCCGCATACATGCGGCCGAGCTTCCACTGCGCGAGCGCGTGACCTTTTTCGGCAGCGTATTCGAGCGAATTGACGGCTTTCACCGTATCGCCCGCCTTGAGCCAATGCGCGCCGGAGCGGAATGCCTCGACCGGGGTCATCGGCGGCGGCCCGATGCTGCCGTCGGTCTTGCTGCCATCAAGCGCAAATGCCGGCATCGCGGCCATCAGGCCGGCGCCGACGAGCGCAACGCGCAAGAGGCAATCAAATGTCCGCATAGCACTCTTTCTCGCCCGCGCCGCCGGGATGGGTGACCGCGCCGTTGACGGCGGGCCCGACCTGCTGCGCGTATTTCCACAAATAACCTGAGCCGTATTCGCTTTCGCGCGCCTTCCACTGGCCCTTGCGTTTCGCAAACTCGTCGGCGGAAAGCTTCACGTCGAGCGTTCCCTTCACGGCATCAATCTCGATGATGTCGCCGTCGCGGATCAGCCCGATCGGGCCGCCGATCGCCGCTTCCGGTCCGACATGGCCGACGCAGAATCCGCGCGTCGCGCCGGAAAAGCGTCCGTCGGTGATGAGTGCGACTTTTTCGCCGGCACCCTGGCCGTAGAGCGCGGCCGTCGTCGAGAGCATCTCGCGCATGCCGGGGCCGCCGCGCGGTCCCTCGTAGCGGATGACGAGAACGTCGCCGTCTTTGTACTTGCGATGCTTCACCGCATCGAAGCACGCCTCCTCGCCGTCGAAGCAGCGCGCCGGCCCGCTGAACTTCAGCGTCTTCATGCCGGCGATCTTCACGATCGCGCCTTCCGGTGCGAGGTTGCCTTTAAGCCCGACCACGCCGCCGGTCGGCAGCAGAGGCTTGTCGGCGGGACGCACGACATCTTGGTCGGGATTCCATTTCACGTTTTTCAAATTCTCGGCGATCGTACGTCCGGTCACCGTGAGGCAGTCGCCGTGCAGGTACCCGTGATCGAGAAGCGTCTTCATCAAAAGCGGCACCCCACCAGCTTCGAACATATCCTTGGCGACATAACGGCCACCCGGTTTCAAATCTGCGACATAAGGAGTCTTTTTGAAGATT
>DASSSM010000410.1:0-8518 GCA_035708425.1 Pseudolabrys sp. | reverse complement strand
CCAACTCGAGCCACGGATCGATGCCAGAGGGAGTTTCGCGCGCGCATTTTGTGCACGCGAATTTGCTGCGCAGGGGCTTACGGAATCATTCGTGCAAGCAAATATCAGTACCAACCTGAGAGCAGGCACTGTGCGGGGGCTTCATTTCCAGCATGCGCCGCACAGTGAGGTTAAGCTCGTACAGTGTGTGAAAGGTTCGATCTACGATGTGGTCGTCGACGCACGCAAAGAGTCGAAGACTTACCTCCAGTGGGCAGGGGTCGAACTCTCGGAAGAAAACGGAGTGATGATTTATGTGCCAACAGGCTTTGCGCACGGATATCAGACTCTGAGTGACGCCGCGAACGTCCTGTATTTCGTAAGCGAATTTTACACGCCGGAGGTAGAAGGCGGTCTTCGCTACGACGATCCGAAACTTGGAATTAAATGGCCTCTTGCGGTTTCGGATATTTCCGAGAAGGACGGCCGATGGCCGCTGCTTCCGGCTTGATTCTGCTGACAGGCGCGACCGGCTTTGTCGGCCGGCAGGTGTTGCGAGCGCTTGGTGAGCGCGGCTGCCGCGTGCGCCCGGTTGTGCGGGAGGGCAAACAGGAGCGCCTCGCGCGCGATGCTGCGATTGAAACGGTCGTCGCCAGTCCCGATATTTTCGCGGAGAGCACTGCCTGGTGGGCGCGGAGCTGCCAGGGCGTCGACACGGTGATCCATGCTGCCTGGTACGCGGAGCCGGGCCAGTATCTACAGTCGCCGAAAAATCAGGACTGCCTGGCCGGGACCCTGCGGCTTGCCAATGGCGCCGTGCAGGCCAAGGTCCGCCGGTTCGTTGGGATAGGCACATGCTTTGAATACGACCTTGGCGCGGGCCGGTTGAGCATCGAGACGCCGCTCAAGCCGTCGACGCCTTATGCGCAGGCGAAGGCCGATGCCTTCCGCGCGCTCTCGGCGTCGCTTCCGCGGCAGGGCGTGGCCTTCGCCTGGTGCCGGCTTTTCTATCTCTACGGCGAGGGCGAGGATGTGCGCCGACTCGTGCCTTATGTGCGGGCCAGACTGCAGGCCGGCGAGCCGGCGGAATTGTCCAGCGGCAGCCAGATCCGCGATTTTCTCGACGTTCGTGAGGCCGCGCGCATGATCGTGGATGTCGCGATCGGGTCGGGGGAGGGGCCGGTCAATATCTGCTCGGGCAGACCGGTGACCGTGCGCGAGGTGGCCGAGCGTATTGCCGACGAGTTCGGGCGACGCGACCTGCTTCGTTTCGGCGCCCGTGCCGACAATCCCGCAGACCCGCCCTGCGTCATCGGCATTCGCGGCTGACGGCCTTACGTTTGGTTAACCACTGTTAACTATTGTCCTGTAGGACAGCGTCGCACGCTTCCTGTTGCAGGACATTCCATGAAGGCCCGGCTCGAACCGCGAATCAATCTCGTCGGACGCACGCCACTCGAAACCGTTATTCCCCTGGCGACGCCATTCATCGTCTTCGTGGACCCCGCGAGCTCGTGCAACTTCAAATGCACGTTCTGCCCGACCGGACACCGCGACATGATCGCCGAGACCGGCCGTTTCCAGGGTGTGATGAAGCTTGAGATCTTCCAGAAGATCATCGACGACTTGGCCGAGTTCGAGAAGCCGATCAAGGTCCTGCGCATGTACAAAGACGGCGAGCCGTTCCTGAACAAGCGCATCGCCGACATGGTGGCCTACGCAAAGAAATCGGGTCACGTCGACTATATTGATACGACGACGAACGGCACGTTCCTTTCGCCCGACCGCGTCGGCCCCGTGCTCGAGGCCGGCATCGACAAGATCAATATTTCAGTCGACGGCATGAACGAGGAAACCTATCTCCGCTTCACGGGATTCAAGTTCGACTTCAAGAAGTTCGTCGAAAACATCAAATGGATCCAAGCCAACAAGGGTAATTGCGAGATCGTCGTCAAGATTCCAGCCGAACTTATCACCGAAGCGCAGCGCCAGGAATTCTTCGATACTTTCGGCGATCACTGCGACCGTATCTTCGTCGAGAACTTCGCGCCGTGCTGGCCGGAATTCGACATCGAGAAGCACACGGGGGTTAAGATCAGCAAGGGCATCTACCAGCAGGACATCGGCGAGACCGATACGTGCCCCTACATCTTCTACGGTTATTCCGTGAACGCCGACGGACTAGTGAGCTCGTGCTTCCTCGATTGGGGCCGCAAGCTGGTGATTGGCGACGTGCGCACCCAGTCGATGAAATCAATCTGGAATTCGGATGCGATGAACGCGCTACGGCTGCAGCATCTCGAGGGACGGCGCAAGCAGAACCAGGTCTGTGGCAATTGCGGGCAGCTGAGTCACTGCCTGCCGGATAATATCGACGCGCATCGCCCGATGCTGCTAGAGAAATTCAGGTCGCGCGTCGGCCTCGACCCTGACGTAGAGCCGCCGGGCGGCACTAACCGCCGGTTTGCGGCGGTGGCGGCCGAATGAGGATCCTGCATGTCACGCCGCATCTAGGCGGGGGTGTCGGCAAGGCGCACGCAGCAATTTCCGCGGTACTACCTGAAGTCGTGCAGCAGACATTCGTGCTGCTTGAGGCGCCGCGCGAACGTCGCTACGTCGACGTGATCGAGAGGGCCGGGGCGCGGGTGTTGGTCGCAGATAGTCTCTCGCACGTTGCCGCCCTGGTGCGGGAGTCCGATATCGTCCAGTTCGAGTTCTGGAATCATCCGCGCATGTTCGAATGCCTGGCCCGAACGGATTTTCCGGCCATGCGCAGCGTGTTCTGGTCGCATATTTCGGGCATTGCCAGGCCCCTGATCCAGCCCGCAATGATGGCGGAAGCGGCGCGCTTCGTGTTCACGACCGAGGCGTCACTCGCCTCGGCGTCCGTCGCCGCGTTGCGCAGGAAGACGCACAAGAAAGTCTCCGTGATCAACAGCGGCTTCGGCTTTCCCGATGCCGCGCCGCGGATCGCGCGTGGGCGGGCACCGGGCATCGCCTATCTGGGCACGGTCGACTTCGTGAAGATGCATCCTGGCTTCTTCGACGTGATCGATGCGCTTGGCGACGACAACGTGCGCGTCGCCGTGTGGGGGGAGGTCGACCCGCAGGGCGCCGTGGCCGCGCGCGCCAAGGCTATGCGCTATCCGAACCGGGTTGAATTCATGGGGCCGACGTCGGATCCGGCGGCGGCCTTAGCCAATGCCGACATTTTTTTCTATCCACTGCAGCGCGAACATTACGGCACGGCGGAGAATGCGCTGGTCGAGGCGATGTCTCTCGGCCTCGCGCCGCTCGTGCTCGATAATCCGGCGGAGAGGGCCATCGTCCGCGACGGTGAGACCGGCTTCGTTGCGTCATCGATCGAGGAAATCGGCTCGCTGCTGGAAATGCTGCTTCTGCTGCCGGATGTCCGCGAAAAGATTTCACGCAATGTAATCCGCGCCATTGCGGAGACGAGGACACCCGCGATGTCTGCACAGGATTTCATGATCCTGTGGCTCGCCATACTCGCCGAGCCGGCGCGCGTCTGCGATTTCGCGAATGCGATCGGTTCAACACCAGCCGAATGGTTCCTGTCCACGCAACGTCTTGCCGGCACGGCCTGGGCGCCTGGGGTCTCGGATACGGCTGCCCGCCCTGCGAAGGGTACGCTCGCTCATTTTGAAAGCGCCTTCGCGGGCGATGACTCTTTTGCCCGGCTGAAAAAAGCAGGCGCCTGAACGAAAAGGGCCGACCGCAAGGCCGGGCCCTTCTCGTGGCGCGATTTCGTCAGTAGCAGACGCGCCGGCGTACGAACATCCGCTCGCCCCAGCGGTTGATGTGGGACCGCACGACGACTCTGCAGCCGGCGTAATGGTTCCACCAGCCGCGATGATGATGGCGGTGGCGCCCGTAATAATAATAATCACGCGCACTCAGCGTCAGCGATGTTCCGTCCTCTTTGGCGCTGGCGACTCCCGGCACTCCGGCAACTCCCGCCGCCGCCAGAATCGCGATGGCCGCAGCCAATACGATGCATTTCATTTTTGCGTTCCTCCTCTCGTCACCCTGTGAGAGGAAACGACGATCGCTTATCGCGGTTCCGCACATTGCGAAGCGCCACAGCGGGGGAACTGAATGCCTGTTCAGGATTGCGGCGCCGCCGCGTCAGGCTGCCGGCAGAACTTCCATGCACTTGTGAAAGAAATAGATCCCGAGCGCCAGTCCGCCGATCGACGACCAGCCCGAGATCGTATCGCCGGCCCACTGCATGAGCGCGCCGCACGCTATGGCCGTTCCAAAGGGCAGCGCCACGAGCAGGATGATGAGCAGGACGTACATGTCAGTGACTCATTTCACGATGGCCGCGATCACGCACACGGTACCAAGAACGAAAGACGACAGGTAGCCGCAATAATAAAGCTGGATGGCATTGCCGCCATTGAGAATCGGCCGGTTCGCCTTGTTGCGCGCGATTTCATACAGGATCATGCCGATCCCGACGGCGAAAAAAGCAACGGCCGCGCCAAGGAATTGAAGCTTTTCCATTGTCCCCCTGTAGCCCGGCATCACTCAACCACGGTTGGGCCAGGAAGCAAGTCAACATTCTGTAGATGAATCGCAGGCAGGCGGCGCGCACGTCGATAGGAAAAAACTCCTTGACAGCGTGACGCTGCTCGGATAGTGATTGAGCACGCTCCACATATACGCCCTCAAAGGATGCGGCACCCGGCGGAACATCGCCGCGTGCTTCTGCGTTTTGTTTCCTGAACGACGGCGCGTGGCCGTCCAGGGAGCGATCTTATGCCGCGGGTGGAAGACAACCGCATCGTTGAAAGCACGACCGAAGCGCGCGCTGCCGTAACGGGCCACAATGTGCGTTACGTGCTCGTGATCAGCACGCTTGCGGTGGTCGTGCTTTTCGCGGTCGTTTATTTACTCACGCGCGGCTGAGCGGCAACACTATTGTGCAGATGGCGCGCCGGGTTGTCCGGCGCTTTTTTATGGCCGTGACAAAATCAATGTGGTCCCACATCACGAAAATGTTCGCGCCGCCCGAGTTGAAATCCTCGCGCGTCGCGCGGCTGATCGCACTCGAACACGGCGGACGTCCGCGCTGGACACCGCGCGAATACTCGGCGCTTGTAAGAGAAGGCTACGCCCGCAACGCCATTGTCTATCGGGCGGTACGGATGATCGCCGAAAGCATCGGTTCGCTGTGTTTTGTTCTCTACCATGGCGCCGCCGAGCGCGATACGCATCCGCTGCTCGATCTTATCCGCCGACCTAACCCGCGCCAGGACGGCGCCTCTTTTTTCGAATCTGTCGCCTCGCATCTTCTGCTTGCCGGCAACGCCTATGTCGAAGCGGTGACCTTGAGCGCGGAGGGCCGTGCGGAAGGTCTGCAGGTGCGCGAACTCTATGCGCTGCGGCCCGATCGTATGAAGCTTGTGGCGGGCGCTGATGGTTGGCCACAGGCCTACGACTATACGGTCGGCGGCCGCACGGTGCGCTTCGACCAAAGTGTGGCGCTGCCGCCGATCCTGCATCTGACGTTCTTCAACCCGGTCGACGATCACTACGGGATGAGCCCGATAGAAGCGGCTGCTGTCGCAATCGATACGCATAACGCCGCGGCCGGCTGGAACAAGGCGCTGCTCGACAACGCAGCACGCCCGTCCGGCGCACTGGTCTATGCCGGCGCCGACGGCAGCGTGCTCACCGACGCCCAGCACGACCGGATCAAGCAGGCTTTCGCCGAGCAATATCAGGGCGCCGCCAATGCTGGACGGCCGCTGGTGCTGGAAGGGGGGCTCGACTGGAAGTCGATGTCGCTCTCCCCGCGCGATATGGATTTTCTGGAGGCCAAGCATGCGGCTGCGCGCGAGATCGCGCTGGCCTTTGGCGTGCCGCCGATGCTGCTCGCCATTCCCGGCGACAACACTTACGCGAACTATCAGGAAGCCAACCGCGCCTTCTGGCGGCAGAGCGTGCTTCCTCTCGCCGCACGAATTGCCTGCGCGCTGACCAACTGGCTTGCGCCCGCTTTCGGCGATGGCCTGGTTCTCGCGACCGATATCGATCGCGTGGAGGCGCTCTCTTCCGATCGTGCCGCGCTTTGGGAGCGCGTGGGAAATGCGACATTTCTGACCGTCAATGAGAAGCGCCTGGCGACCGGTTACGGTGCCGTGGACGGCGGGGATGTATTCGCTCGTTAGAACTGTTGAGTTGCGGCGAGGCCGGCGAACCATTGACGCCGGCCGGTGGCGCCCGCCGCTGTGGCGGCGGGCGTCCTTTTTCGCCGATCCGCGTTCGTTGCATTTCGCGCGCTTGGGGGCGCCGATCTATGACCGATTTTGTGGAAATTTTCATCGAGCGCGGCGATCTCGCGCACCTCGCTTTGCTGCTGTGGGCAGCCTCGGCGAGCGGTCTTGCCTGGTTCGCGCTGCGCGAGCTTGCCGCGGCCAGCCGCCGTTTCGACGATTTCGTGCGCGAGCTCGCGCGCTTCAACGAACGCTACGAGCACGAAAGGCAGGGTCCGCGCCGCCGGCGCCGAAAAGTAGGAGCCCCGGTTCCCCAGGGCCCCTTTGCGGTCCTCCCGCGTCCTGAGACTTAGTCGAACTTGAATTCGGCCATGCTCTTGAGCGACTCCTTGGTGGCGCCGCTCAGCACCGCGTGGTCAGGATACCATTTGCTCTTGGTCGACGTGCTGGCCGACGTGCTCGGGCTTGTAGCCGGACGTGTGGCGGCGGAACCAGTGGTGCCGGTCGGGGCGGTCGAGGTCGTTGATGTTTTCACCGGCTCATCGACGAATTTCAGCTTGTCCAGCTTCACCAGGATATCGTGCTTGCCCATGCCGAGGAAGCCGCCGACGCCGATCACGACGCCGTCGACCTTCCCGGACTTGTCGAGCAGAATCTCGCTGATGTCGCCGAGCTTCTCGTTCTGATCGTTGTAGACGTTCAATCCAATCAGCTTGGAAGCCCGCCACATATCGCCCTGCGCCTTCGGCGCAACGGTTGCCGAAGATGACGTCGCAGGCGGAGTGGACGGCTGCGCCGATGGAGTCGTCGAAGCCGGCGGGTTGTTCTGGGCAAAGGCCGGGACAAGCATCGTCGATGCGAGCAGGCCGCCGAAAATAATTTTGCGCATAGTGTCACCTCTGAATTTGTGAATCCTGAGTTACGAAACGCGTGCGCGACGACATTGTTCCTGCACGGGCAAGTTCCTTCCTCGAGAATCGATTGTGCAACGCACGTGCGCGCCATTGGGTGCGATAGGTCGCAAATGATTCGCTCGGAACTTTGGGGCGAACGGCGGAAAGAATTTTGTGTGAATTTTCTAAAGGATGAAAACACAATGGATACGGCGGGCACGGCGAGTCGCCGCGACCCTGATAAGCCACGCGACCATCTCGACGTCTTCCGTGAGTTTATCAATCACCTCGAACGCAACGCGCGCAGCGCCACGGCGGCTGCGCAAGACAAACGCCGGCGGGCCAGCTCCCGCTAGCAGGAAGCCTCCCCACCGTCATGGCCGGACATAGCCGTTCGAAGAACGGCGTGCTTTCGCACGCCTATGCTCCGGTCATCCGTGAAGATCTTGATCAGGCTTCATGGGCCCGCGGACCGGCTCCGCGGGTGACGGCCAGATTTTATTTCCACGGCCCGGACCCTCAATGCTCTCTTTACATTCCGAACCGACGGTCGCGTCCGTTTTCGCGCCACGCACCACCATCGATGCCGACGGCACAGTGGAGGGCTATGCCAGCCTATTCGGCGAGATCGACCAGGCGCGCGACATGGTCATGCGTGGGGCTTTTGCCGATACGCTGGCCTCGCGTGGAATCCGTCGAATCCCGATGCTGTTCCAGCACGACCCCTCCGAGCCGGTCGGCATCTGGCTGGAACTACGCGAGGATTTCCGCGGGCTTTTCGCGCGTGGTCGGCTCATTCCTGAAGTGGCGCGCGGGCGCGAGCTCATCTCGCTGCTGCGGGCAGGGGCGATCGATGGCCTATCTATCGGCTTCCGCGCATCCAAAGCGCGTATCGATCCGAAGACGCGCATCCGCCGCCTGCATGCGGTCGACCTCTGGGAAATTTCCATCGTCACTTTCCCGCTGCTCGCGGGAGCGCGCGTGCGCGCGGTGAAGCATGCGACCTCAAAGGCGAAGCTGTCATGCGCCCGCTCGCGTGCCGAGCAGGCGTGGGTGAAGACAACCGCCGCTCCGCGCCGGCCATGAATTGAGAGGGCGCCGGTCTCGGGCTCTGCTAGACTGGTGCCGGTTGGGTCGCCAGCCAGGCATTTGCAATGCGGAAGCGGTCGCCAGATGGGGCCAAACGGTACACAGGCGAAAAGATCTGCGGCGGGCGGCGCAATTGCGCTGGTGCTGAGCGTATTGCCCCACGCGCCGGCAAGTGCGGCAAAGCCGCCTTATGCGGGATGCATCGCTGTGACCAAGCAGGAATATGACAGCGCGAAGAAGCAGCACATGCTGCGCACCCGGTACACGGAATATGTGCGGACAGGCTTGCCCGGTCGGCGCCAGTATTGGTAT
>DASSSM010000409.1:0-15435 GCA_035708425.1 Pseudolabrys sp. | reverse complement strand
GATCCGCGCCTTTACGAAGCCCACGGCCGGATCAATCGATTTGAGACCAGATTTTTCGATCGCGGGGGAAAACTAATGGAATTTCTCAGCCATACCGAATGGCCAATGTGGTTTGGCTACGCGGCTGTTGCCGCGAGCATTATCACCTGCGCGATGAAGACCATGATTCCTCTTCGCATCGTGAGCATGACCTGCAACAGCCTCTTCATCATCTACGGTTTTTTTGGAGGAATATATCCCACGCTCATTTTGAACTTGATACTTTTGCCGCTCAATACCGTGCGTCTGCATCAAATGCGGAGGTTGATAAAGGATGTGGAGGCGGCTGCGTCGAGCGGTGAAACATCGATCGATTGGCTGAAGCCGTTCATGGCGCGCCGCGCCTTCCGCAAGGGCGACATCGTGTTCCGCAAAGGCGATGTGGCGGACGCGATGTATTACAGTGTCAGCGGCCGCTACAGGCTCAGCGAGATGGGGATTGAACTCCCGACTGGTCAGGTCTTCGGCGATCTGGGTCTCCTTGCGCCCGATAACCTGCGCACCCAGACGATTGAATGCATAGAGGATGGAGATGTTCTGACGGCGACGTACCAGCAGGTCAAGGAGCTGTATTTCCAGAACCCGCAATTCGGCTTCTACTTTCTGCGGCTGACGAGTGAACGCCTGTTCGACAATATCAAAAGGCTGGAACAGGAAATTGTGCGAAAGAATGAAGTGATCTCGGAACTTGGCGGGAAAACCGCCTGAGGGAACTCGTTCTGGTCGTTTACGCATTATATATGCGTGAAGCGCAATTTGACTTTCGCCAGGTCTCTTTGCCACCTAGGCCACGTCGATTGTAGGCGCTCAGCCGTGCAAGAAAAACGAACCACCTCCCGCAAGCGCGTGTTGAAGACCGCGCAGATCGTCCTCAGCGACAAGGCGCCAAAGCTTGATTGTGCCGTTCGAAACCTTTCGAATACGGGCGCGTGCCTGCAAGTTTCAACGACGTATGGACTTCCAATGAGCTTCGATGTCGTGTTCGACGGAGTTCGCCGCCCTTGCCGTGCGGTATGGAGAACCGACACCAAAGTGGGAGTCACATTTATTTAGCCGCCCGTTGCCGGCGATCTCAGCCGTCAAATGCTGTCGCGGCGCATCATCCATAAAATCTGATGCAACTTTTTATCTAATAATAAAACTGTCTGCCCGACGATGTGCCACAACGCAGGAGCCGCCAATGCGCGATTGGCTGTTTTTGCTGGCACCACCAGCTCTGATTTTTTACTTTATTGCCTACCCAGACAAATTCATAGAATTTGTTTTTTGGGCGAGAAGACTAATTGGTTGATTACAGAGCCTTCAGCTCACTCAAACGATACGCCGACTCTTTTGCCATCCGTCCAAACGACGCGGCAATGTTTTGAGCCGACCTCGTCGTCAATTGTCAGCCGGAAGACCCGTGGCAGCCCGAAGGTGCTTGGAACGTGAAGACCAGCGCCGGTGGTCGTCAGGTCCTCCACGGTGCACGAGAGCTCTTGCCCGGCCGGACCGAACTTGATGACCCCGCGCCGATGGGCGGATACCCGCGTATCTTGCCGGCGTTCGTTCAGGGTTTGTGGGTCTGTCATTTAAGATGCCTTCTGGGCGGCGGTGCTCTCGCGCATCTCAGGCGTAAACGTGCCCGGCAGCATGTAAGTGCGCGTGCGTTTGCACGTGTAACAGACAAAAGTATTACGTTGCATGTTGCGGACGACCGGATGCGGCGTGACCGCAACATGAACCATTTCGGTCCGGCATTGCGGGCACATGGCGGTGTTGTCTTTTGAATCCGATCCCGACATCGGTTGTCGCGCCTTAAAACCTGTCCAAAAAGGGCAGGGGTTCAATTCGAACGATGCCTTTCGAAAAATAGGTCACGAAGTTTAAGAATTCATTCATGAGCTATCGGAGCGCGCGTTAATGCCTCGCAGTAGGCGCTCAAGGTGCGTCGGAATCGGCACAATTCATCGCCAGTTTGCGCAGTTTTTGTCGTCCATGTGGTCGAAAAGCCCAATGCCAGCCAGCCATAGCTTTCGTTGATCAGGTGCCATTCCGCTACACGCATTAAAGAAGGTCCTCCGTCTTTTGCGTTGGAAGTGAGTGCCCGTCACCCCCTGACTGCAAAGGGTCGGCGTGGGCGCTCGCTTGAGCGGACTCCAGCACCGTGGCCTGCGGTGCCGGGTGAAGCGCCAAGCCCGCCGCGAGGATCGAGACAGTCGCCGCACCTATTGAGAGCGCACGCGTGAACCCCTCCATTGGCCTCTGATCGGAGGTATCCGGCCTCGATGCCAAGAAACTGGCTGCCGTGCGTTCGATGTTTTCTGTGGACTGACTGATGCGCACGAAATCCGGATACACCAGAGCTCCGAGTTCGGTCAGGCGGACGCTTGAATTGCTTCTTTCAAACAACCGTCCGCCGATGTCCTGCTCCAGAAGCTGTATGGCCCGCGTCAGCGACGGCTGGGCCACACCGCAGCGCTTGGCGGCACGCGTGAAGCTTTGCTCTTCGCACAGCGCGAGAAAATAAGTGACCTGGCGTATCTTCATCGGCTGGCACCTAGTGTGCGGCGGCGAGCTCTATTGCGCGTGATATGATCGGTGAGGAAACGGCGACCGCGATTCCGAGCACATAGAAAACCAGCCAGATGGTGGCCACCGCGGCTTCAGAGCGGCTGCGCAACTCTGCCCGCCGACGCTGCGTCTTTCGAAAGTCGGCTGATATACGCATCGCGACCTCCATTTTAGAATCGGATAGCACGGGCTTTGGGTTGGACACCGTGAGCTAGCTCACAGTTCGCCAAAAGATTGCCGTGCCCGATCCGGCCCAGTCTGGGGCGATGAATCGCTCGCCGGGCCAGAAATTGCCGGCCGGTTGATCGCTGGAAACGGACAATTGGGCAGTTTTGGCTCAATAAATTTGTGTACTTCGCGGGTTTCAAAGCTGGGCCAAAGAGGCTGCCGCGCCGGACCGATTTGTCGTATCGTTGCGATTATTGGCTTGAGCACTGGATTCGAGCGAGATGGCAACTGGGACGAGCGGGCAATCGCGAACGCAAGTGTTCGACCGGAACACGCTGCTTCGGGCCCATCCCTTTTTCAAGGATTTGGGCGCTACCGTTGTAGAACGCCTGGCGCCTCGCGTCATAAACAGCAAAATAAAAAAGGGCGCGATCATATTCCGGAAAGGCGATGTCGGCTCGCGGCTCTATGCCGTTCGCTCAGGCGCCGTGAGAATCAGCGCTCCGTCCGAGCAGGGCAAGGATGCAATCTTTAATTTGATTGTTCCGGGCGAGTTGTTCGGGGAAATTGCGTTTCTCGATGGCGGGCAAAGAACCGCGGATGCCGTCGCCATCGACAATTGCGAGCTCATGATTATTGAGCGGCGGGATTTCATCCCCTTGATTCAAGACGATCCCGAGCTGGCGGTGCGACTCATCAAGTTGCTCTGCGCGCGCCTGCGCAAAACCAGCGAGCAGGTCGAAGACATTGTTTTCCTCGGCTTGCCGAACCGCCTCGCCAAAGTGTTGCTCCATCTGTATCGGCCGTCGGCAGACGCGCCGTCAAAGACCAAAATTCAGGTGACGCAGCGGGAAATCAGTCAAATGATCGGAGTGTCGCGCGAGAGCGCGAACAAGCAGCTTCAGGCCTGGCAACGCAGGAAGTGGCTCAAGCTGGAGCGGGGCGGGATCGTAATCGTGGCGCCGGATGCCCTGCGCGATCTCGTGTCGAGCAGCGCTCTTTAGTCGAGAAACGTCAGGGGCCTGGCGATACTTTCCAACGGCTTGCGCTCGGCGTCGATGCCCCAACGCCACGCCACGCAGCCTGCCAGCACCATAAGGGCGGCGCCGGTCAGGTATCCGCCGAAGACACTTGCGCGCGAGCCGGTCTCGATGAGGACGCCGAACAGCCAGGGCGCGACGACGCCGCCCACGCCGGTGCCCACCGCGTAGAAGAAAGCGATCGCGAGCGCCCGGATTTCAAGCGGGAAGGTCTCGCTGACAGTGAGGTAGGCTGAACTCGCCGCCGCTGAGGCGAAGAAGAAAATCACCATCCAGCAGATGGTCTGGGTTGTCTCGTCCACGAGATTTCGCAAGAACAGCCATCCGGTGAGTGCAAGGAGTATTCCCGAAACAATGTAAGTGAACGCGATCATGGATCGGCGGCCGCGCGTGTCGAACAAACGACCAAGCAGCAGAGGCCCGAGGAAATTACCGATCGCAAACGGCAGGATGTACCAGCCGACATGACCTGATGCGACACCGTAGAAGTCAGTGAGAATCAACGCATAAGTGAAAAATATTGCATTGTAGAAGAACGCCTGGGACGCCATCAGGCTTAAGCCAACCACCGTCCGGCGAAGATGTCGCCGGAACAGAACGTCCACCACCAGGTGCAGCGGCGTTGAACGGCGGGCGCGCAATTGGGCGCGCGGCAACCCATGTGCCGGTGGCAACGAGGAGAAACGGGATTCGATATCGGCAATGACCTTTTCGGCTTCTTCTGTATGGCCATGCGTGATCAGCCAGCGCGGGCTTTCCGGAATCCAGAGCCGCATAAAAAAGATCAGGCAGGCCAGACAGGCACCAATCAGGAATCCGAGCCGCCAGCCAAAATCCGGATCGATAAACCGTGGATCAAGCAGGATCAAAGAGCCCAGCGCGCCGAGTGCCGCTCCGATCCAGAAACTGCCGTTGATGACGAGATCGTTCCAGCCGCGCACGCGTGCGGGAACGAGTTCCTGGATGGTGGAATTGATAGCGGAATATTCGCCGCCGATACCAGCGCCAGTCAGAAATCGAAAAAATGCAAAGCTTGCAATGTTCCAGGAGAATGCTGTGGCCGCGGTTGCGGTCAGGTACACTGTAAGCGTCAGAAAAAAGAGCTTCTTGCGGCCGAGTCGATCGGTCAACCAGCCGAAAAAAATTGCGCCGATCACTGCCCCGGCGAGATAGGCGCTGCTCGCAAGCCCGATGTCGGTATTCGAAAAACGAAGCGATGGGCTTTCTTTCAGTGCGCCGGCCAGGCTTCCTGCAAGCGTCACTTCCAAGCCGTCGAAGATCCACGTGATGCCGAGGGCGACGACGACGAGCGTGTGGAAGCGGCCCCAGGGCAACCGGTCAAGTCGTGCCGGGATGTCGGTCGTAATCGGGAGATTGTTCTTTGCCATGATGCGGATGATCTAAATGGCGCGCGGAATTGTTCCCTCGGTGCCTCTGAATGCTTGCGATGGCCGGACCTACGTAACGCAAAATAAAGCTTAACGATCCCCCAGACGCGCTTTTGGCTCGATTTTGGAGCACGCGCGACAGTGTCCGAACGGATCAAAAGATGCGTCAAATAACAGAATATCAATGGCTTTCCGCTATTTTTTCTAAGTGTTTGCACTGTGGCGTCGAGGCTTGGCGGCACCTCGCAGATGACCAAACTCGCTACGATATGGCAGCCTTTCGTCAGGCACCGATCAGTGCTGCTTGGAGCGCTGCTGATCGGCGTTGTCTGGGTTTCTCTGTCTTTCTTTCTCGCCAACGAACGCAACAGCGCTGAACACGCGGCGATTCAGAATTCGACAAACCTTGCCGGAGCCTTGGCAAGCCACCTTTCCAATTCGCTGGGCGAGGTCGATCGTTCGTTGACCGTGATCTCCGCGCTTTACGCGCAAAAGCCGGAAAATTTTGATCTGTTGGGTTCGCTCAAGGCCAATCGATCCCTGTCGGACGCAATATCCCGAGTGAGCATCGTCGATCGCAATGGAATTGTGTTGCTGAGTAGCGATGCAGGCCTGCGTGGCAAAAGCGTGAAAGACCGTGCGTACTTTAAAAACCAGGCCGAAGCGACGACCAACAAACTTTTTGTCGGAAAGCCGATCTTGTCGGAAACGGCGGCCGACAAATGGACGGTCGAACTTTCTCATCGAATCCTGCGCGCCGATGGGCGGTTCGACGGCGTCATCTCTGCCTCCCTCGATTCGAGGTATCTGACGCGAATCTATAATTCGGTGAACATCGGCCAGCAGGGATACATACGTGTCATCGGTCTCGATGGAATAGTCCGTGCTACGAGCGGAGACACGATGTACGTGCTCGGCAAGGATTTTTCGCGCGCCGATTTGTTCGCCAATTTATCGTCCACGTCGAAAGGTTGGTACTACACCGGGAGCGGTTTGAGCGACAACATCCCTCGGCTTATCGCGTATAGTATCAGCAACGACTATCCTTTCGTCGTCACGGTCGGCGTTGCCGTGCCGGAAATTTTCGCGCGAGTGGAGGCGAAAAGGAAATCAGGCTATTTTATTGCAGCATTGCTGAGTCTCCTGATTGCATGCGCTACAGCGCTGAGCATCAGGGGGCGAATGCAGCGTGAGGCGGCAAAAAAGCGCCTCGAGCACACCAATATGCTTTTGAACGCGACGCTTGCGAATATGCCGCACGGCATCTGCATGTTCGGAGCCGATACGAGACTCGTGCTCGCCAACGAACTTTACAGCACGATGTATGGTCTCGCTCGCGACGCCGTAAAACCAGGAATGACGCTCGCGGAAGTCCTGCAGTTGCGGGTCGCCGCCGGTTGCTGTCCGGCGGACTCGCAAAAATACGTCAGGGACCGAATGCACGAAGCGTTTCTTCCTGACACCGGCTACATCATCGACAAGCTTCAGGACGGCCGGACGCTGGCCGTGTCCCGGCGCGCTATGCCTGATGGCGGCACGGTTGCCGTCCACCAGGACATTACAGCTCATTTGCATACCGAGCAGCAGCTCGATGAAACCAGGCAGTTCCTGGATTCAATCATTGAAAACATTCCGATCGCCGTCGTCGTGAAAGATGCCGTCACGCGCAAGTTCGTGCTGGTGAACCGGGCATTCGAAACGATGCTCAAGGTCGGCCGCGCCGAAGTTCTGGGAAAAACCGTATTCGAGATCTACCAGAGACAAGATGCCGAGCGGATGGATGCATCGGATTCCGAGGCGCTAGGAGGCGGACCCGGCAGGTGCTCTAACGACTATGAAGTCGAAATGCCGGAAGGCCAAACGCGTGTCCTGGCAACGAGCCGCATCGTAGTTCGCGATGCTGCCGGGGTCGCGAGACATCTGGTTGTTGTTATCGACGATATCACCGAACGGAAGAGGTTCGAGCAACGCATCGCGTTCATGGCGCATCACGACGTGCTGACCGGCCTTGCCAATCGTCTCTCGATCATGGACAAAATCGAAGAGGCGGTCGCGCGGCACCGCAGGCGCGGGGATTCGTTCGCAGTCTTGCTGCTGGATCTCGATCGCTTCAAACATGTCAACGATACGCTTGGCCATGCGGTTGGTGATGCGCTGCTGCGCGAAACGGCCGTTCGCCTGAAGGCATCGTTGCGGGAGACCGATGTGCTGGCGCGCCTGGGCGGCGACGAATTTGCCATCATCCAGGACAGTGACGATAACCAGCGTGAGGCGGCCAGCGCTCTTGCCGACCGCATCATCAATATCATCTCGAAGCCCTTCGATATTGACGGCAATGAAGTCAACATCGCCACGAGTATCGGCATCGCGCTTGCGCCCGAACACGCGACGAGCTCTGACGGCCTGATGAAAATGGCGGACCTGGCGTTGTATCGCGCGAAGTCAGGTGGCCGAAACAGACACTGCTTCTTCGACCCTGAAATGAGTCTGGCTGCAAGCGCGCGTCACGAGCTTGAGAGCGAACTGCGCCGTGCGATTCAGAACAACGAGCTCGAACTGCACTATCAGCCGATTGTCGATACACAAACACTTCGGATCTGCGGCGCCGAAGCGCTCATCCGCTGGCGACATCCAACCAAGGGCCTGATCCTGCCGGATCAGTTCATCCCGCTCGCCGAAGAAACCGGGATGATCACGCAGATGGGCGAATGGTTGCTGCAGACTGCCTGTGCCGAGGCGGCGACCTGGCCAATTGGCGTCAAGCTATCGGTCAATCTCTCCGCCGTTCAATTCAGAAAGAACAACTTGGTCGATATCGTGATCTGTGCGCTTGCGCAGTCCGGCCTGCCACCCGAGCGCCTGGAACTCGAGATAACGGAAACGGCGCTTATTGAGTCAGCAACTGAATGTCTGCCAATTCTGCGGCAGTTCAAGAATCTGGGCATTGCGATCACGCTCGACGATTTCGGCACAGGATATTCGTCGCTAAGCCAGTTGCTGATGTTTCCGTTTGACAAGATCAAGGTCGACAAGTCGTTCACTCAAAATTTGACCAAGCGGACGGAATGTGCCGCCATCATTGCAGCGACGCTCACGCTTGCGCGAAGCCTCGACATAGCCACGACGGCGGAAGGTGTCGAAACTGCGGACCAGTACCGGTTGCTGCGCCTTGCTGGCGTTACATCGTTGCAGGGCTTCTTGTTCCAGGCGCCGTGTTTGCCGTCGGAAATTGACTTCCGCAGCGCCTATAGCGTCCCCGAAGTCGAAAATGCCGCATAACATGGCACCCGCCGAGGCAGCGGAGCGTCGCCAGCGCGGGGGCGGCGCTGGTCCAGCCGTCGTGGTTTTACGGCAATCGCTGATCGACGAACTTGAAGCGGCAATTTCGCAAAGAAACATTGCATCCCGCGCCGAGATTTTGCGACGCATTACCGATTTGTTTGCAGCCGGATCAGTCAGTATCGGCAGCGAACAAACCTCACTATTTGACGACGTCATGGGCCGGCTGGTGAGTGAGATCGACCATTCGGCCCGCGCCGCTTTCGGTGAACGTATCGCCAATTTGGCGAATTCCCCGCCGAAAATAACGCGTGAGCTGGCGCTCGACGATTCGATTGACGTCGCTGGCCCGGTGCTGAGGCGCTCCGAATCCCTCGACGACGATACCCTTGTCTTGGGCGCCAAAACGAAGGGTCAGGACCATCTCTTCGCAATATCGCAGCGCAGCAAACTGAGTGAGAACGTCACCGACGTCCTCGTTGAGCGAGGCGATCAGAAAGTAGTGATAAGCACGGCAGCGAATGCCGGCGCGCGTTTCTCGGATTTTGGCTACACGAAACTGGTGTCGCGTTCCAAAAATGACAGCGAACTTGCGCTTCTGGTTTGGGCTCGGCCGGAAATTCCGCGCGAGTATCTCCTGACGCTATTTGAGTCGGCCTCGGAAACCGTGCAGCGCAGATTTGAGACGGCGGACCGGAGCAAGGCGGATCTCGTCCACGAGATGATCAAGCAGGCAGCTGATCAGCTTCAGACGAGCCTGCGCGACTATTCATCTGATTTTGCCGCGGCCATGGCCCAGGTCGAGCAGCTCCATCAGAAAGGCGAATTGACCGAACAGCGGCTTTGCAGATTTGCCGAAAGTGGGAAGTTCGACGAAACAACGGCCGCATTGTCGTTGCTCACCGAGTTGCCGGTCGGCGCAATCGAACGGGCCTTGGTGCACGACACCGGCGATCAACTGCTGGTCCTTGCAAAATCGATCAACCTGTCCTGGAAGACGACGCGAGCCATCCTCGCGGTCCGCAGCGGGGCCGGCGGGGACTTTCCCGAGTATTTTGAAAGATTCAACAGGCTGCGGCCGGAAACAGCCCGGGCCGCTATCCAGTTCTATCGCCTGCGGGAGCGGGCCTCCAAATCACGGAAGTAGCGTCACGGCCACGCGCCGCACTAGGCCGGTGTTTGCGCCGCGCGCTGGCCGGCCGTCGTGCCGGCAATCCTGCCGAAGACTGAGCCCGCCATCAGGCCGGTGCCTCCGGGGTAGTTGAAATAAAATAGCCCGCCCACCAGTTCGCCGGCCGCATGCAGGCCGGCGATGACCTGACCGTCGGTATCGATCACGCGGCCGGACGTATCGATCTTCAGTCCGCCGAAGGTAAAGGTGATGCCACAGGTCACGGCATAGGCTTCGAACGGCGGCTCGTCGATCGTGTTGGCCCAGTTCGATTTGTTGATGGCAAGGCCTTCGGTCCGCCGCCCGTCCTTGACGTTCGGATTGAAAGCGACGTCGGTACGCACCGCCTTGTTGTACGCCTTGATCGTTTCAAGCGCTCGTTTGGCGTCGACGTCGTCGAGCCGTTTCACAAGATCCTCGAGCGTGTCGGCGCGGACCTTGGTGACCTGCTTGATCCGATATTCGTCGCGCAGCATCGGAATAATTTTCTTGTCGAAGACCTGCCAGGCGAATTGACCGGGCTGCATGAGGATGACGCGCCCGTATTTCGCGTAGGTGTAATTGCGAAAGTCCGCGCCTTCGTCGACGAAGCGCTCGCCATTGGCATTGATCATGATGCCCCATGGGTAGGAGTGCTTCTGGAAGTTGTCGCCGACCGCAAGGTCGCCGAACTCGGGCGCATTGCGGTCCCAGCCGACAGCGTGGCAGCCGGACCAGTTTCCCGTCGGCATCGCGCCGATATCGAGCGCCATGCGGATGCCGTCACCGGTGTTGAAGCGCGTGCCGCGAATCTTCGCCAATTCCCAGCCGGGGCCCAGGTAACGCGTGCGCATTTCGCTGTTCGCCTGGAAACCGCCGGCGGCCAGCACCACGCATTTTGCCTTGACATCGACGGTGCGGCCATCGTGCTTGACCCGGATGCCTTTAACGCCTTCATCATCGGCGATGAGTGACAGTGCGCGCGCATTGTAAGCAACGGTGACGCCGTTCTTTTTCGCGATCGTTGTGTGCGCCTCGATCAATCCGGGGCCGCCGCCCCATGATTCCACGGTGAGGCCGCCCCAGAATTTGAACTTGCCGTCGATCTTGTAGGCTTGCCGGCCGTAGATCGGGATGAACCGGATGCCCTTTTTTTGCATCCAGAACATCGTGTCCTTGCTACGCGTGATGAGGACCTCGCACAAGTCGGGATCGGTCCGGTATTCCGTCACGCGGCCCATGTCGTCGAAAAACTTGTCCTGCGTGTAGGTGCCGAAATCGGTATTGGCGACTTCCTCGTCGGTGAGGTCCGGCATCAGCGCACGCAGATCGTCGACGCCGTCGTAGACGCATCGGAACGCGCCGGCCGTAAATCGGCTGTTGCCGCCGGATTCCTCCTCCGGCGCACGTTCGAGCACCAGAACGGAAACCCCGTGCTCGGCGGCGGCGTGTGCGGCGCAGAATGCTGCGTTGCCGGCGCCGACGATCACGACGTCGGCGGAGCGGGGGAGTTTGGCGTGCGCGGGGGTATTCACCGAAGGAAGCCTGACATCCGAGAGGGCCGGAGTGTATGTGCCCGCTTCCCCATGTCAACGTGCCGGCCTGTAAAGGCCGGCAAAATCTCTCACATTGTCAAATGGTTCGGAAGACGAGTTGAACTTAATGTAGTAATCGAGGTTGATGCTGGGTCGGTTGATGCAGGCGGAAAGGTGATGGCGACGAGCATAACCATCGCGATGATCGGCGTGGCGATTTGGGCCTACCTGATCCTGGCGCGGGGCGCGTACTGGCACGCGAGCGTGCGAGATGTCACGCGCATCGCCGGTATATCGGGCGCGTGGCCTGCCGTTGCCGCGGTCATTCCGGCGCGCAATGAGTCTGACCATATCGCGCGCAGCGTGATCTCGCTGCTGCGGCAGGACTATCGCGGACCGCTTACCATCGTGGTCGTCGACGACGACAGCGAAGACGGCACCGGCACGGTCGCAACGGATGCTGCCGCGGGCGATGGGCGGCTGCGCGTCATCAGAACGACAGGACCGGCCGCCGGCTGGACCGGAAAACTATGGGCGGTGAGCCAGGGCATTGCCGCGGCCGAGGCCTCGCATCCCGAATATCTTCTGCTTACCGACGCCGACATCGAGCACGCGCCCGACACGCTCTCCTGGCTGGTGGCGCATTCGGTGAATGGCAGGTTTGTCCTGACGTCACTGATGGCCAAGCTGCGCTGTGTCAACCTCGCCGAAAAGATTCATGTCCCGGCCTTCATCTATTTTTTCCAGATGCTGTATCCGTTCGCGTGGGTCGCGCGCGCCGGTTCATCGACGGCTGCTGCGGCAGGCGGGTGCATGCTCGTCCGTGCCGACGCGCTCGCGGGCATCGGCGGCATAGCCAGTATCCGTGGCGCGCTGATCGACGACTGCACGTTGGCTGCCAAGCTGAAAACGGTGGGGCCGATCTGGCTTGGCCTGACCAACCGTGCACAGAGCATCCGGCCGTACCCGACCTTTGCCGATGTCGCGCGGATGGTCTCGCGCTCGGCCTACAGCCAGTTGCGCTATTCGCTGCTTGCTTTGACCGCCACAACCTTGGGCATGGGGATCACCTTTGTTGGCCCGCCGATGCTGGCCCTGTTTGCATCGGGATTGCCGCGATATCTTGGGCTTCTGGCCTGGGCGGCGATGACATTATCGTTCGTGCCTACGTTGCGATATTATCGGCTTTCGCCCATATGGAGCGTGGCCCTTCCGGGAATCGCTTTGCTTTACATGTCTTATACTTTGCAGTCCGCGTATCAGCATTTTCGGCGTAGAGGCGGCCAGTGGAAGGGGCGCGTCCATGCCGACGCGCCGAGCCTGTAATGAAGACCAGCGGACAACTTCGATCGGGCAAAGGCTCGCACGACGAGAATTTTCCGGTCGCGTCCTGGCTTATCAAGCCGCAGCATCGCCCGGCAATCCTCGCCTTCTATGAATTTGTGCGCGTCGCCGATGACATTGCCGACCATGCCTCGCTGACAAGCCAAGAAAAGGTCGATCGCCTCAATGGGATGGAGGCGAGCCTGCTTGGTCAATCGGATCACGAGCCGGAAGGGGTGAGGCTGCGCGGCGTTCTCGAGGCGCAACGGCTTACGCCGCGTCACGCGCAGGATTTGCTCGACGCGTTCCGGCAAGATGCCACCAAGCAGCGATACGCGAACTGGGATGATCTGATCGACTACTGCTCGCGATCGGCGATGCCGGTCGGCCGTTTCGTGCTCGACGTGCATGGAGAATCGAAAGCGACCTGGCCGGCCAACGATGCGCTATGCGCGGCCTTGCAGATCATCAACCACCTGCAGGATTGCGGATCCGACTATCAGAGGCTCAATCGCATCTACATTCCGCTCGACGCGATGGCGGCAGCGGGCGTGAGCGTGGACATGCTGGCCCGCAATCGAGCGAGCCCCGCGCTGCGCGAATGTCTCAAAGGGCTCGTGGCGCAAACCGCAGACTTGCTGCGGGAGAGCGAGGGCTTTGCGGCGAGCGTGAAAGACAGGCGCCTCGGGCTTGAAATTGCGGTGATCCAGACCCTCGCCAAACGCCTGCTGCGGATTCTTGCAAGGCGCGATCCTTTGAGCGAGCCCGTTCATCTGAGCAAGGCGCAGGCCGCCGGCTATGCGATGCGCGGTGCTGTCGGTGCCGGATTGCACCGGCTGTTGCGCGCGGTCGTGCCCGCGCACAGGTATCAGGTGCAATGACGGCACAGGCCCAACAGCCCGGAGATGCCCGCCCTGCGGCCGCGCGCGCGGGCGGCAGTTCGTTCTATCTCGCCATGCGCATTCTCGGCCGCGAGAAACGCGAGGCAATGTTCGAGATCTACTCCTTCTGTCGCGCGGTCGACGATATTGCCGATGGCGATGTGCCGGGCGACAAGCTGGCGCTGCTGGCAGCATGGCGCGAAAATATCGATGCGCTTTACGCCGGGCAGGTGCCGCCCGGCCTTGAAGGTCTTTCGAAAGCGATTTCGCGATATGCGCTGGTGAAAGACGATTTCCTGGCCATCATCGACGGCGTTGAAATGGATGCGCGGGCCGACATCCGCGCGCCGAGCCTCGAGGAGCTCGATCTTTATTGCGATCGCGTGGCCTGCGCCGTGGGGCGTCTCTCCGTGCGGGTTTTTGGATTAGCTGAATCCGACGGGAAAATGCTGGCCCACCATCTGGGCCGGGCACTCCAAATCACAAACATATTACGGGATATTGACGAAGATGCCGGCGTCGGACGGCTTTATATTCCTCGCGAAGCATTGCAGCTCGCCGGGATCGACACAGTTATTCCCCAATCCGCCGTTACCGACCCGCGGCTCGGGACGGCGTGCACGTTTCTTGCCGAGCGTGCGCGAGGACATTTCACGAAGGCGAACGAAGTCATGGCCAGGTGCTCGCGCCGCAGCGTCCGCGCTCCGAAAATAATGGGCGTTGTCTATCGCCAGATGCTTGAGGACATGATAGCGCGTGGCTGGGCGTCGCCGCGGCAGCCGGTGCACGTCAACAAGTCCCAGCTGATATGGATCGCGTTGCGGCATGCGTTCGTCTGAGTCCGGTACTATCCATGTTGTCGGTGCGGGGTTGGCAGGGCTTGCTGCCGCCATCCGCCTCACGCAAGCGCATCGTACCGTCGTCGTCCATGAGGCGACGGTCTATGCGGGTGGACGATGCCGCTCGTATCACGACTCCGCGACCGACATGCTCATCGACAACGGCACGCATCTGTTGCTGTCAGGCAACCATGCGGCGCTCTCTTTTGTCGGTACCATCGGCTCGTCGGCGGGCCTGCACGGCCCGAAGGAAGCAGAATTTCCCTTCATCGATCTTGCCAATGGAAAGCAGTGGACGTTGCGCTTCGGCGAAAGCCGGTTTCCATGGTGGGTCTTCGACAAGGATCGGCGCGTTCCGCAGACCAGCCTCGCCGACTATCTTCCGGTCGCGCGGCTTGCCTGGGCGAAGGCTGACAAGCCGATTGCAGATGTTCTGAATTGCTCCGGCACGCTCTATACCCGTTTCCTCGAGCCGTTGCTGCTCGCCGCGCTCAACATTGCGCCGCCGGAAGGGTCGGCCAAGCTTGCCGGCGTCCTGATCAGGGAAACCATCGCGCTTGGCGGCCAGGCCTGCCGTCCGCTTCTGGCGCGCGACGGCCTGGGGCCGGTCTTTGTGGAGCCGGCGATTTCATGGCTGCGCCAGCACGGCGTTTCCATTGCCTTCGAAGACGAGCTTGTCGCGTTGCAGTTTTCGGATGGCCGCGCATCGCAACTTCAATTTGCCAAGCACAGCGTTGACCTCGGCGCCGATGATGCCGTCATCCTGGCCGTTCCGCCTTACGTCGCAGCCAAGCTGGTGCCCGGCCTCACGGTGCCGACTGCGTTCCGCGGCATCGTCAACGCACACTTCCGTGTCGATCCGCCGGCCAAGCTTCCGCCGATACTCGGCGTGATCAACGGCACCAGCCAGTGGATATTCGCGCTGCCGGGACGGATCTGCGTGACCATCAGCGACGGCGGCGGCCTGTTCGATGTGCCGCGCCCCGAGCTTGCGCAGAGCATCTGGAATGACGTTGCGGCGGCCACCGGCCTGTCGACGGCGCTCCCGCCGTGGCAGATCGTGCGCGAGCGGCGAGCAACTTTCGAGTCGACGCCGGAGCAGAATGCGCGCCGCCCCGGACCGCAAACGCGCTGGGGCAATCTGCTGCTTGCCGGCGACTGGACGGCAACAGGGCTGCCCGCGACGATCGAGAGCGCGATCCGCTCCGGGTATCGCGCCGCCACGCTTGTCGGCGGCCGG
>DASSSM010000408.1:0-3530 GCA_035708425.1 Pseudolabrys sp. | reverse complement strand
TGCAGTGAGCACGATGGTCGCCCAGTGTGCGACGTCGCCCGAAAGCGGATCGGTCGAGCCAAGGGCGAGAACCTTATCCCAAACCACCACCTTCCACACATAGATGACGAAAGCGAAGGCGAACAGCGGTCGGGGAAGCGCCGTATACCAACGGCCTTGTTCCGCGAGCACCGATTGCGACGCTAACTCACGCTCGCGCTGCTCGACTGCCAGTTCACGTGCAGCGAGATCGGCTGCGATCTTCTCGCTCGCGTTTTCTGCCGAAAGCCTTGCACGATAGGCATCGAGAGCCGCCTTTGCGAATGGTCCGCCGAGCAGATTGCCAAGAGCACCAAGGATGATCCCCAGCATCAAGGCACACGGCTGATGGTACGGCGTCGTGCAATCTCGGTGATGAGGCCGATCGCAATGACGTAGTAAGGGATGAATCTTGGCTCCAGCGCGACTTGGATCGCGCCGGTCACGTTCGGGTCGGTTGCAAGCGCCATAAGTAAGGCCGCAAGCAGCCCGGCGAGCACCTGGATGCGCGCCCACAGAATCGTGAGTGAATTTCCGAACCAGGATTTTGTTTTTGACCACATTGGTTGAATATCCTTCACATGTCGTGATGCTCTTCGGCCATCGCCAATGCCGCCACCTTCACCTCGGCCACGCGACGGCTCCAGCCTGCGCCGAAGATCGGCCAGGTTCGCAGTGATCGGAGAAATCGCAGGCGCTCGTCGCACACCTTGTTGACAAGCGTCGTGGGATCGACAGCATGTGTCGCGCCGATAACATCGTCACTGATGGCGACCGAGCGGTCCGACAGCCCGAGCAGGCGGCGAAGAACTCTCGCACTCCGCCCGATGCCGGAATTGACGCCATAGTCGAAAACCGCATAGTCCAAGCCAGCCGGCAGTTCATCGCAACGCTGCGCGTCCCAGTAGCGGGCGCGGTAGATGTGCTTCGCCTCCTCGACCGTCATCGCGCGCACATCGGCTGCGGTCGCTCCGGGTTTCACATATTTCCGGTAGTCGAAGATCGTGATCCCAAAATTTGTCGGACCGCCCGGATCGCTTGGGTGATTTGAGTAGCCACCCTCATGCGCAAGCAGAAGAGGCAAGCAAACGTCATATGTCGATTTCATGTTTTGATCTTGCGAAGACTTACGTGCTCGGCACCGACATTTCGAGGAAATAGACAATGAGGCGAACTTTGCCGGCGGTGAAATTTCCGCCGTTGGCTGTCACCCGCACCTATGTGTTGGCGTAAAAAGCGGTCGGGCCGATGACGCCGTTGTTTGTCGAACCGAGTGCGATGCCGAGAAGATTCCCGAACTGCGTGCTATTGCCGTCGATGCCGACCCCGTAGGACGTTGCACCTGCGATCGAGAGCGTGGTGCGTGATGCAACGCCCAGCACGACCGCACGGTCCGGAATGAAGGCTGCGTCGGTTGTCTCGGTAAAAGCGCCGCTCAGACTCAGTTCTTCTTCCTTGGCGCGCAGCGTCACACGCCCGCCATGTGCTGTCAGGGCAACGCCGTCGCGCCATAGGCCGTCTTCATAGGTGACGGTCAGGCGTTCTGCTGCGACCCAGGCCTTCATCCCTGGAACAGGGACGATCCGGATCCAAGCGCCGCCGCTGTAGAGGGCGATTTGCGCATCCCAACCGCTCCAGGCGCCGCTTGCGCCGGACGCGGGAATATAGGAACTGCCTTCAGCCGGTGAGCCCGGTGGCGCGCTCAGCGCGCGGGACTCCACCGCAAGGTGCGTCAGCGCATCGAGCAGCACGAGCGCTTCGTTGTGAGTGACGTGTTTTTGCGCCTGCGCGGCTTCGATCGCCGGCAGCGCCAGACGTGGCGTATCTGTCATTGAAGTCCTTAGATGTGGAGAACGGCCTCGGCTGCAATGCCGCGGCCAACGGTCGCGGAAAGTTGCGCAACGCGAACGCGCAGACTTGGTTGAGGGGCGCCGAAATCGGACAGTTCGTCGGCACTCGCGTAAAGCGCCATCGGTGCCGCCACGATGATCGAGCGCACGACGGCCGGACCCGAAAGAATATCAAGAACATATCGCTCGCTGTCCTCACCGAGCGGCACCTCGCCGACCCAATTGTCACCGTCGACGCGCGTGCGCCTGACCCAGCTGAACGTCACACCCCCTGCCGCACGCGCCGCTTTCAGATGCACCGGCGCCAGCGGTCGCAGCGCAGTGGACCTTGGTGTCAACGGGAGCGCAATCGCCGTCGGGTCGGCGTGGTCACGTCCGGCCGCCACGATGCGCAGCTGCAGGGTGCGCTCCAGCGCGTCGACGCCGCTCGCGACCGCCACGATATGCTGATCGAGCAGCACGAATGGCGCCCGGGCGGGCAACGGCGCGGCCATCGCCCATTCGGTACCGGCCTGACCGCGCAGCAATCGAGACAACGTGTATGTGCGGTCGGCAACCAGTTCAGCGTTCGCGAACTGAAAGACTTCCCAGGCTCCGTCCGGCCGCTGGACGGCGGCTGCATTTGCGCCGACGAAGAGTGCGCTATCGGAAACAGACGCGAGTTGACCTCCGAAGACGCGCACGCGAACGGTTGCACGATGCCATCGGGCCGTCGGCCCCGCGGGAAGGTCATCGAGAGTCTCTCCCGCGATCGACGGCGCCAGTGCTTGCGCGGCGGGGCCGTAGCTTAGCCCATCAATGGAAGACCAGACGGTAACCGCCCCGGGCCACGGATCGGCGAAGACAGCGAGGCGCGCCAGCACGGACGGCTGCGCCACCTTGATAGACGGCAAATCGAGCGCCAAGGCGTGCACAGGGCCGGCCGCAGGGGGCGGACCGGAAACGCGCAAACGCGGTGGGGACAAAGCGAGATTGAATACTTCCGGATCAATTGAACGTGCCCTCACCGCACGGCTTTCCGTATCGCTGATTTCCTGCAGCTCAAAGAGATGACGCCGCGTGTTTGCGGTCAACCCAATGACGTCGCCTGCGGCGAGTGCAAGTTTGCTCCGCGGCAACACGAAATCGGCACTTTCGCGTCCCGCCCAGAGGTCCTGTAACCAGATTTCAGCCCGACGCGTTGCCTCGCCATCGCTTGTGACGACGGCAAGGTCTGCATGTGCGCTGCGCGAAGATCCGCCGACAAGACGGCGTGAGGCCGCGGCCGCCCGCAAGTAGTCCGCACCGATATCGGTGAAAGCCAACGTAACTTCACGTGGAAGTTCGCTTTCCTGTCCGCGCACCAGCCGCACGGACGCGCCATCATCGGGCAACGCAAGATCGTCGTCGGTCAGTTCGGCCACCGGCAGGCCGCCGCGTTGGCGGAAACGCAGCACACCGTCCTGCTCGGTCGCGTCAAACGCAAATGCAAGCGCCAACGGATCCAGCATCGCACGTGGCGTCATTGGCCTGTCGACGACGTAACCGTGGGCGCCGTTGCCGAGCTCGCTCGTATCCACGTCACTGATGCCACTGTCATCCATAATCGTCGAGACGAGCCCATCGAGTGGTGTGGACCCAAGCCGCCCTGTAAGCCAGTGCCCGGTTTCCCAGTTTGCCGCA
>DASSSM010000407.1:0-2777 GCA_035708425.1 Pseudolabrys sp. | reverse complement strand
GCGCGCCGCCTTCCAAACGGCGTGAACGTCAAAGCGGCACTTGCGCAGCTCAAGGATGAGTACGCCATGCGCGGGGTCAATCTGGTGCGCGTCGGCAAGAAATGGACGTTCCGTACGGCCGTTGATCTTTCTTGGCTGCTGACGAAGCAGATCGTGGAAACCCGCAAGCTTTCACGCGCGGCGATCGAAACGCTCGCGATTGTTGCTTATCATCAGCCAGTCACGCGCGCCGAGATTGAGGAAATTCGCGGCGTGGTGACCGCGACGGGCACTCTCGATGTCCTTCTCAAGACCGGGTGGATTCGTCCGCGCGGCCGGCGCAAGGCGCCTGGACGGCCGATCACATACGGAACGACGGAGGCATTCCTTTCGCATTTCGGGCTCGAGGAAGTCGGCGACCTGCCGGGCCTCGACGAACTCAAGGGCGCGGGCCTGCTGGAGGGCAATTTGCCTCCCGGTTTCGGGGTGCCGCTTCCTTCGGACGACTCGACACTGCGCGACGATGAGGACCCGCTCGATCCGGGCGATCTCGATCTGGGTTTGGCGCCGCCGGCGTCTCGTTCCGAAAAGTGAACGCGCGACGTTAGGGTAAACGACGCCATTTCAAGGGATTGCGCGGCGCTTTGACCGTCTGCGAAGTCCTTGTTTTTGCCCCCAGCGGGGCCTAGTTTCGGATTGAAAACATGGCGGGACGAGCCAAAAAGCCCGTCGCTGCGGAGGATTTGCCGATGGGTTCCCTAAGTATATGGCACTGGATCATCGTGCTTCTGGTCGTGATGGTCCTGTTTGGAGGCCGCGGAAAGATTTCATCGCTCATGGGCGACTTCGCCCAGGGCATCAAGGCCTTTAAAAAGGGCATGTCGGAAGACGAGAAGACCGCGGATGCCAAAAGCGAGCCGGTCAAGACGATCGAAGCCGGTGGCAGCGCATCCAAGACCGAAGCTGAGCGTCGCGCCGAGAGCGTGCGCTCCTGATCGCTGCGCCTGTGCGTAAGGAGGCCGCTGGCTCGACTGTCGCAGCGGCGCTCATGCGTTGGCGTTTCGGAGTTGACTAATCCATGTTCGACATTGGTTGGGGCGAGCTCGTCGTCATCGGCATCGTCGCGCTGATCGCGATCGGGCCGAAAGAGCTGCCGACCGTTTTACGGACGCTTGGCCAGTATATGGGCAAGGTCCGGCGCATGGCCGCCGAATTCCAGGGCCAATTCCAGGAAGCGATGCGCGAAGCGGAGCTGGTCGAACTGAAGAAACAGGCTGAAGACCTGAAAAGTTCGGTCAGCGACCTCGGAAGCTCGGTCAGCGATCTCGGCAACCTTGACCCGCTTGCCGACACCCAGAAGCAGATCGAGAGTGCGTTCGACGACGCAGCCAAACCCGAACTACCAAAGCCTGACTCTTCGGCTGCCGTGGAGACAACTGAAGCCGCTCCACCTCCGCCTATCGACGTGACGTTGCCTGAGCCGGGCGCTCCCGTCAGCGAGAAGGATTTTGCGACCGCCGAAGTGCCGCCACCCAAGCAGGCCGGGGGCAAGGCATGAGCCACGAGGACATCGAGGCCACCAAAGCGCCGTTAATGGATCACTTGATCGAGCTGCGCTCGCGGCTGATCAAGGCGCTGCTTGCGTTCGGCGTGATGTTCGGGATTTGCTTCATATTCGCGAAGGACATCTACAATGTCCTGGTGTGGCCGTTCGTGTGGGTCGCCGGGCCGGAAAATTCGAAGTTCATCTACACTGCGCTGCTGGAATATTTCATTACCCAGTTAAAGCTTGCGATGTTCGGCGCGGCGTTTCTCTCGTTTCCGATCGTTGCGACGCAAATTTACATGTTTGTTGCGCCCGGGCTCTATCGCCACGAGCGCAAGGCGTTCCTGCCTTATCTGATCGCAACGCCGATCTTCTTCGCGCTGGGCGCGGCGGTCGTTTATTTCCTGGTGCTGCCGATGCTGGTGCGCTTCTCGCTTGGCATGCAGCAGACCGGCAGCACGACCGATGCCTCGATCGCGCTGATGCCGAAAGTCGGCGAATATCTGTCGCTGATGATGGCGCTGGTGCTCGCCTTCGGTGTTGCCTTTCAGTTGCCGGTCGTCCTCACATTGCTCGGACGCATCGGGATGATTACGGCCGAGCAGCTCAAGGCAAAGCGGCGTTATTTTATTGTCGGCGCGTTTGTGCTGGCCGCTGTGCTTACCCCGCCCGACGTTCTCAGCCAGATGTCGCTCGCCATTCCGCTGCTCATCCTTTACGAGGGCTCGATCTGGTCGGTGCGCCTGGTCGAAAAGAAGGCGCAAGCCGAGGCCGCAGCGAAAGCGGCATCCGACGCCGCCTCCGCGAGTGCAAAGCCTGCGGAGTAGCTGTTGCATTCCGCTCATCCCCGCGGAAGCGGGGACCCAGCGTACGGCAATATTTGAAGAACTGGATGCCCGCTTTCGCGGGCATGAGCGGGGAAATACCCTCACTTTAATATCCCACTGATTCCGACTAAGAAGCCTTCGCCATGTACGACATCAAGTGGATTCGCGAGCATCCCGACGCCTTCGACCGCGGCCTGAAACGGCGCGGGCTCAAGCCGCTGTCGAAAGAGCTCGTGACGCTCGACGAAAAGCGGCGGGCAGCCATCACAAAATTCGAGCAGGCGCAGGCCCGCCGTAATGCGGCGTCAAAGGAAATCGGCAATGCGAAAAAGGCGAAGGATGAGGCCAGGGCGGGCACGCTGATGGCCGAAGTCGCCGAACTCAAGACTTCGCTGCCGGCCATGGAGGACGAGCAAAAAGCTCTG
>DASSSM010000406.1:0-2306 GCA_035708425.1 Pseudolabrys sp. | reverse complement strand
CCGTCGCATGGCAAGTTTGTTGTGCCGGAATGACGGCGCGGCGCGAAGGCGATCAATTGGTCTAAAGGTGCTCAGCGAGTGGTTGATTGCCAACGATTTCTTTTTTGCGCCAGCGCGTCCATGACATTTGCGTGAACGAATAGCCGAATTTTGTGATGCGCGACGCCTTGAGTATGACGCGGGTTTGCGTCACAAGCCGCGCCCGCAAGTCACTCATCTTGCCGCACACAACGGAGTTAAACCGTGAAAATCGCCACCCTTGTTTTTGCATCCGCTATCGCTCTGTCGGCTGTCGCGCCGGCATTTGCGTACGAGAACGATCTTGAAGGCGTAGCGCCCGCGTCGAGCATGCGCCCAACGGACCATCAACGTACGGGCATGCGCGTTAATTCGCATCGCGCGTTCGAGGCGCGGGCCTATGTGCCGGCCCCTGCACCCGTGGCCGCACCCTACGATTTCGGAATTGGCAGTCAGAGCTAATTAATCCCCTCCCGAGCAAGCCTGATTGTCATGAGGCCGCCTGCAAATGGCGGCCTCTTTAATTCCCGAAAGTTTTAACGACCTGTCCTCCAAATGGAGGATGCTGTTTGTCGCGAAATGTCGTGACAAGTGTGATGGGCGTCACACTCCCCCTTGTTTCGAGATGATAGGCCGAGGCTGCTGCGGGGGTACGATCTTATGCGAGGAATATCTTGGATTTTCGTTTTGCCGGATTTGAAATCGATATCCCGCGGCGCGAGTTGCGGCGAGCAAGTGAGCTCGTGTCGATCGAGCCACAGGTTTTCGACCTGCTCATCCACCTCGTTCGCAATCATGACCGGATCGTCACCAAGGACGAGCTGATCGAAACGGTGTGGAAGGGCCGCGCCATTTCGGAGGCGGCCTTGAGCTCCCGCATCAGCGCGGCACGGCGGGCCGTTGGCGACAGCGGTGCCGAACAAAAACTTATCCGGACGCTGAACAAGCGCGGTTTCCGGTTTGTCGGGGCCGTTCAGGCGGCCGGCAAAACAACCGTCCCCGTGGCCCAACGGGCTTCTTGCGGGAAAGCCGAGACGTCCGCCTTCACATGGTCCAATAGAGCCTCGATTGCGGTGTTGCCGTTCCACAATATCAGCGGCGATCCCGAGCAGGACTGCCTTGCCGACGGGATGACCGAGGACATCACGACCGGCCTGTCGCGCCAGCAATGGTTCTCGGTGGTCGATCGTAACTCCAGCTGTGCCCGCAAAGGCGAAGTGGTCGATATCCGGAAGCTCGCCTGCGAGTTAGGGGCGCGCTACGTTCTCGAAGGCAGCGTGCGGAAGGCGGGTGGCCGCATACGGATCACCGCCCAGCTGGTCGATGCCACCAAGCGCATTCATGTCTGGGCCGACCGGCACGATAGCGCGGTGTCCGATATTTTCATCCGGCAGGACGAGATCACCAATCGCATCGTCGATTCGGTCAGGTCGCAGCTCGTCATGGCCGAAGCGATGCGTCTACGCGGCAAGCGATCGGTCGACGTCGACGCGCACGACCTGGTGACGCAGGCGCTTCCGCATATGTGGCGCATGAGCATCAGCGAGCAGCAACTCGCGCAGAAATTGCTGCAGCAAGCCGCCACGCTTGAGGCGCCGCAAGGACGTGCGCATGTCCATGCGTTGCTGGGCTGGACCTACATGAACATGTTCAATCTGGACTCGCATGCGCCGATTGGCGAGCTGACCGAGAAAGCCCTTGAAGCCGGCGCAATGGCGCTGGCGCTGGACGAACAGGACTATTGGGGGCACCTCGTGCTTGGGCTTGGTCACGCGCGCCAGCGCCGCCCCGATGATGCTGTGAGGCATCTTTCGCGATCCGTAGAGATCAATCCGAATTTTGCGCTCGGGCACGCAGGGCTTGGCTACGCGCTCGCATGCGGCGGTCAGCCTCAACGCGGTCTGGATGCGCTGGCGCGGGCGTGGCAACTCGGTCCGCTGGATCCATTCCTTGCGGTATACGCGCCTGTCGCGCGGTACATGGCGCTGTTCGCGCTCGAAAGATACGACGAGGCGATCGCGGTGTGCCGGTCGGTGGCAGCGCGGCACCCCAATCATGCCGGGGCGCGGCGGTTGATGACCGTCTCGCTCGGATTGCTTGGCCGCATCGACGAGGCCAGGGAATCTCTCGACCATACGCTTGCCCTGCAGCCCGATTTCTCGACCGATCACGTGGCATACAACACCGTGTTTGCGCATGCGTCGGATCGTTCACGCTTCCTGCGGGGCCTGCAAAAGGCCGGGTTGCGGAATTAGCTATTCTTTATCCGTCATTTCGGGGCGCGAGCG
>DASSSM010000405.1:0-6660 GCA_035708425.1 Pseudolabrys sp. | reverse complement strand
TCGAAACTCCGTGTACTCGCCGGGTGCGGTATCGACTTCGATCGAACCGCAATGTTGTTTCACAATGATATCGTGACTGATGGACAGGCCGAGACCTGTCCCCTCCCCAGCAGGCTTGGTCGTAAAGAACGGATTGAACATCTTTTCCTTCACCTCGGGAAGGATACCAACGCCATTGTCGCGGATCGTGATTTCCACGCTGTCGCCTAGATTTTTGGTCGAGGCCGCAAGCACAGGTTCATAGGTGCTTCCGTTTTTTCCCGCCTTGCGTTTGGCCGTCGCGTAAAAGCCATTGGAGATCACATTCAGAAGAACCCTGGTGATTTCCTGCGGGAAAAGGTCGACCTCGCCGGCGGCCGGGTCAAAAGACCGCTCCAGGGTAATGTTAAACCCCCGCTTCTCGGCTCGCGCCCCATGGTAAGCGAGGTTAAGACTTTCCTCGACGACACTATTGATGTCGATCAGCCGATGTTCGCCTGAGCCCTGGCGTGAATGCAGCAGCATGTTTTTAACGATCGAGTCGGCGCGCTTGCCGTGTTGCACGACCTTTTCGAGATTGCCCCGCAGCATGCCAGTAATTTCATTAACTTCGCTACCCGTCTTTGCGTCAAAGTGGACGCGTTGCAGCGCCTCCTGCAGTTCATCAACCAGCTCAGCAGAAACGGACGAAAAGTTATTGACGAAATTCAGCGGGTTTTTGATCTCATGGGCGATGCCCGCAGTCAATTGACCCAGCGACGCGAGTTTTTCCGTTTGCACCAGCCGATCCTGGGCGGTCCGTAGGTCCTCGAGCGATTTCGCCAGTTCGCGCGTGCGCGCCTGCACGCTTTCAAAAAGACGGACATTTTCGATCGCGATTGCAGCCTGGTCGGCAAAAGTCGAAACAAGTTCGATTTGCTTGTCTGTGAACGGCTGCATGTTGATGCGCGTCAGGGCGAGAACGCCAATGGCTTTTCCTTCGCGCAGCATCGGCACCGCAAGAATGGTTTTAAATCCGCCTTTTTCTATCGCCTCCGAGAAAGTGTAGTCGGGATCGGTCCGAACGTCTGCGATGTGAACGGTGCGCCCCTCTAGCAAGGCGCGGCCGGTTGCGGAGCCGCGCTCCGGAGCGACCGGCATATTTCTGACTAGTTCAATGAACTCCGCCGAAAAGCCATAGCTCGCGGCACGAACGAAAACGCCGGCTTGCTCCCTTGCAATCGTGCCTTGGTCCGCCTCGCACAACTGGGCAGCTGCCTCGACCAACGCTTGCAAGACAGCATTGAGATCGAAGGCGGAACGGCTGATGACCTTGAGCACCTCAGCCGTCGCGGTCTGCTGTTGCAGCGATTCAGAGAGCTCGTCGGTGCGCTGACGCAGTTCGCTGAGCAAGCGTGCGTTCTCGATGGCAATGACGGCCTGGTCGGCAAAGGTCTTCAGAAGCTCAATCTGGCGTTCGGGGAAGTGCCCTGTTTGGGGCCGGGAAATAGCGATGGCGCCAACGGGCTGACCCGCCTTCAGCATTGGCACCGCGACGATGCTGCGGAAGTTCACTTCGCTTGCTGTGGTGCCATGCTCATACTCGCGATCGGCATTGACGTCCGGAATTTGCTCAACGACGCCATTGAGGACAGCGCGGGCCGCAGCGCTTTTCCGCCCTGGCGCGATTGGATACGCGCGTTTTAAAGCTTCGATCGCGTCGCCTTCATAACCATGTGTTGCGGCAAAGTGGATAAGCTGCCCGTCGAAACGAAACACATTACAGAACCGGGCATCGCAGACGCGGGCAGCACTTCTTGCGATGGTCTCGAAAACGGGCTGAACGTCGGAGACCGAGCTTGAAATAACGCTCAGCACCTCGGAAGTTGCCGTCTGCTGCTCCAGAGACTCACTCAGCTCGGCCGTGCGCGCCTGCACCTCGTCAAACAGACGCACATTTTCGATGGCGATGACCGCCTGATCGGCAAAGGTCGTGAGGACTTCAATCTGCTTGTCGGTAAAGGGACGCACGGCAGTGCGAGTCAGCACGATGACGCCGATCGGGCTTCCCTCGCGCAAGAGAGGAACACCGAGGACTGTGCGATAGCCACCTCGTTTCTGCGCCTCATTGAACGTGAAATCGGAATCCGTCAGGACGTCAGGAACATGGACGACATGTCCTTCGAGCAGGACACGGCCAACGATCGACCCGCGGTCGCGCAATATCGGGCGATTCTTCATAAATTCCATGAAGTCTGGCCGAAAATTATGCGTCGTCACCCAATAGTGTTCGCCATCCTTGGGGCGCACCATGCCGGCCATGTCCGCGTCGCAAAGCTTCGCAGCAGACTCCGTCAAAGTATTAAGGACCAGGTCGAGGTCGAAAGCCGAGCGACTTATGACCTTCAGCACATCGGCAGTTGTCGTCTGCTGCGCGAGTGCTTCGGAAAGATCATCAGTGCGCTGACGCAATTCATTGAGCAGACGTGTATTCTCGATGGCGATAACGGCCTGGTCGGCGAACGTTGTTACCAATTCGATCTGGTTGTCACTGAATGGCTGTGGGACGTTTTTGCCAACAAAAATCACGCCGACCACCTCTCCTTTGCGCAAGAGCGGCACGCCGAGCGCGGCGCGATAGCCGGCGATTTTTTGAATTTCACCATAAGTGTAGTCGGAATCGCCTAGGACGTCGGGGACATGGACGGCCTTGGCTTCCATGGCCGCCCGTCCCGTGATGCTGCCGCGGTCGATCTGAACCTCCCGGCCCTTAAAAAATGCTCTGATCTGCGTATGGATTTCAGCTGCATTGCCATAACTTGCCGAAAACTTGAAGAACTCTCCCTCGCGCTGAAACATCCAGGCGTAGTCAGCGTCGCAGAGCCGCGTAGCTGACTCGACCAGCGTGTCGAGCACCGTCTGCAAATCGAAAGTCGAGCGACTGATGACCTTAAGCACATCCGCCGTGGCGGTTTGCTGCGCCAATGACTCGGCAAGCTCCGTGCTGCGCCGTTGCTCTGCGTCGAAAAGCCGTACATTTTCAATCGCGATGGCCGCCTGATCGGCAAAGGCTTCAACGAGTTTTATCTGTTTGTCGGTAAAAGGCCTGACCTCCAGGCGATAAGTGAGGATCACACCGAGCAGGTCATCGCCTTTGAGAATCGGAACCGTAAGGACGGTCCGAACTGACGCGATGTCTTTTGATTTCCAGGTATATTCTGGGTCGACCGTAACGTCGGGAATATGAATGGTCTTCCGCTCAAGCCCGGCGCGTCCCGCACCGCTGCTGCGGTTGAGGTGAATTGGGTTATCCCGAATGAATGATTCAAGCTCCGGTGGCGCATTGTGGCATACAACACACCGCAGCACCTCGCCGTCGAAGCGGAAGACCGCGGCCCTGTCGGCCCCGCATAACCGCACCGCGCTTTCGGCAACGGTTTCGAAAACAGGCTGCAGATCGAATGCCGAACGGCTGATTACATCAAGCACATTGGCGGTGGCCGTTTGCTGCTGCAGAGATTCTCGCAACTCGTTCAGCAGCCGCGTATTTTCGATGGCGATGACGGCCTGCGCCGCAAAGCTTTGCACCAGCTCGATCTGTTTATCAGTGAAGGGCTGCACGTCGGTGCGATATATGACGATGGTGCCGATGAGCTCATCGTCCTTGAGCATTGGGACTGCGAGCTCGGTGCGGGCACCACCGAATTGAACAATTCCCGGCTTGGTAAATCCAGCCGGAACATCGATGTATTCGGGTTCTGCGAGGACATCTGCGATATGGGCCGTTTCCTTCGAGCGCAGAACTCGGCCAACACCCGTTTTCGGACTGGGGCGGATGACCGGGTTACGCTTCCGTTCTTCCGCCAAGGCCGGCGGTACGCCGAACCACGCACCGGCGCGCACACTGTCATCATTTTCGCGCAGAAACATAACGCCATACTTCGCGTGGCAGATCTGCGTCGCATTTTCCAGCATGGCATTGAAGACGGGCGCTAACTCGCCAGGCGACTTACTGATGATGCCTAGAACCTCGGATGTCGCCGTCTGCCGCTCGAGCGCTTCTTTCGTTTCGTTGAAAAGGCGCACGTTCTCGATCGCGATGACGGCTTGGTCGGCAAAGGTGGTTAGGAGCTGAATCTGAGCGTCGCCAAAGCGGCCGGGCTTTTTGCGCGCCACGAAAATTGCTCCCATGACCCGCCCGTCGCGAACCATCGGCACGGCAAGGCAGCCGCGATACCCGCTGGCCAGTGCGACTTCCTTATTTTGGTAAAGCGGGTCTTCCAGCACGTCTGGAACATGACAGGTAGTGGAGGTCCCTATCGCACGGGCTGTGACCGTTTGCTCGTCGCGCCGCATTGGAAATGCGCGCCGAACTGCCTCGACACCCTCAGTCGATATGCCGTTGACCGAAACCAACCGGATCAATTCTCCCTCGACCATAGAGATGACACTGATCTCCGCCCCACAAAGTCTCTCCGCACGTTCCCCGATTATTTGGAACATGGGTTGCAGATCATTTGGCGAACTTGAGATGACTTTCAGGACCTCCGAAGTGGCGGTCTGTTGCTCAAGCGCTTCGGACAGATCATCCGTACGATCGCGCAGTTCGTTCAGCAGCCTCGTGTTTTCGATAGCCACAGCCGCCTGATCGGCGAATGTCCTCAGCAATGAAATTTGTGTGTCGGTAAAGGGCTGCACTTGCGTGCGCCGGATTGTGATCACGCCGATGATCGCGTCGCCGCGGAGCATCGGAACCGCGAGGATGGTTCGATGCATCTCGTCATCTTTTCGGTGGCCTTCGGCCCACTCGTAGTCGCTATCGGCAAGAATATCGTGGATGTGAATGACACGGCGTTCCAGTATCGCCCGCCCGGTTGCCGACCGCCGATCGCGAGCGATCGGATTCTCTTTTGCAACCTGGAGAAATTCTTCCGACGTCCCGCAACTCGCCGCCACCCGGTATACCTCACCGTCTTGCCGGAAGATGAATCCCTTGTTGGCGTTGCAGAGGCGGACCGCATGTTCGAGCAGGTTTTGCAGCACGGTTTCGAGCTCGAAGGCGGAACCCCCGATGATCTTGAGAACTTCGCTTGTCGCGGATTGCGCCTCGCGCGCCTCCTGTAGCTCACGTGCATATGAATCGAGTTGTCCCTGCAGGTCCGCGGCCCGTGGCGGCCTGGCTGTCACCCCGCGCGTTTTGGACATGCGGGAGCGCCGGCTTTTGGCCGGTCGGCCACGTGCTTTGCCGCTCCCTTTCATGTCGTCCCCCCGGCGCGATGACAGCCAAATCTACGCAAGTTCCGGCGATTGCGCCAATAGATGCAGCGATAGAAGCGTGCAATCCGCGCAAAAAAGAAAAGGGCCGCCACAGGGCGGCCCTTCAAACATTGTGGCGCGGCGCCTATTCCGCTGCCGGCAGCGCCGGTGCTTCCGCTGCCTCCGCTTTGGCTGCCGCCTTGGCCGCATCCTTCTCGCGCTCTTCCAGGATGAGCGCGTCACGTTTGACGGCGACCTCGCGCAGGCTGTTCATCATTGCGCCGGTGCCAGCCGGGATCAGGCGGCCGACAATGACGTTCTCCTTGAGCCCGTCGAGCGTATCGGCCTTGCCGTTGACGGCGGCCTCGGTGAGAACGCGCGTGGTCTCCTGGAACGACGCCGCCGAAATGAACGAACGTGTCTGCAGGCTGGCCTTGGTGATGCCGAGCAGAACCGGATGTCCGGTCGCGCCCTTCTTGCCCTCGGCCTCGGCACGAGCATTGATTTCGTCGAGTTCGACCTTGTCGAGTTGCTCGCCCTGCAACAACTCGGTCTCGCCTGCGTCGTCGATCTCGACCTTTTGCAGCATCTGGCGAACGATCACCTCGATGTGCTTGTCGTTGATGTTGACGCCCTGCAGCCGGTAGACCTCCTGGATTTCGTTGACCAGATAGGCTGCCAGTTCCTCGACGCCCTTGATGGCGAGGATATCGTGCGGAGCAGGATTGCCCTCGACGATGTAGTCGCCCTTCTCGATGACGTCGCCGTCCTGAAGGTGAATGTGCTTGCCCTTCGGGATCAAATACTCCTTCGGCTCATCGCCCTTACCCGACGGCTCGATCGTGATTCGGCGCTTGTTCTTGTAGTCCTTGCCGAACCGCACCGTGCCGCCGATTTCGGCGATGATCGCGGCCTCCTTCGGCCGCCGCGCCTCGAACAGTTCCGCCACCCGCGGCAGACCGCCGGTGATGTCGCGCGTTTTGGCGCTTTCGGTCGGGATGCGCGCGATGACGTCGCCCGCTTTTACGTGACCTCCCGGATCGACCGAGATGATCGCATCAACCGCGAGCTGGTAACGGGCTTCGCCGCCACGCGCCAGCTTGAGGATCTTGTTGCCCGACTTGATCACGATCGCCGGGCGCAGGTCCTGCTGGTTGCGTGAAGAGCCGGTGCGCCAGTCGATGACCACGCGCTTGGCAATGCCGGTCGACTCGTCGAGTGCTTCCGACATCGACAGACCGTCAACGAGATCCTCGAAGGCAATGTCGCCCTCGACCTCGGTGAGGATCGGCCGCGTGTAGGGATCCCACTCGGCGATACGCTGCCCGCGCTTGATCTTTTCGCCATCCTCGACGCGCATGCGCGCGCCATACGGAACGCGGTGATGCGCGCGCTCGGTGCCGTCGGGGTCAACAACCGCGACGACCATGTTGCGCACCATCGCCA
>DASSSM010000404.1:0-2663 GCA_035708425.1 Pseudolabrys sp. | reverse complement strand
CATGGGTTACATCGAAGAGACAGGTGCGGCGCAGCACTTCCGCGATGCGCGTATCGCGGCGATCTACGAAGGCACCAACGGCATTCAGGCGCTCGACCTGGTCGCGCGCAAGGTGCCGCTGGAAGGCGGCAAGACGATCGCACTCTATATCGACGAATTGCGCCGGACCGTTGAGGCCGTGCGCACAAGCAACGCGCCGGTCCTGGGCGAAAGCGCGGCGCGGCTCGGCGAGGCGGTCGACAGTCTCGAACGATCGACGCGGTGGCTGCTATCGCAGAAATCGTCCGATAGGGCGCTTGCCGGTGCGGCGCCCTATCTGCGCCTGTTCGGCAACACGGCCGGCGGCTGCATGCTCGCCGAAGATGCTCTGGCCTCGTTACGCGCCGGCGACGGAACCGCGCGCGGGACGCTTGCGCGCTTTTTTGCCGAAAACATCGCTGTTCAGGCAGGCGGATTCGAGCGCACAATTGTCGAAGGCGGTGACAGCATCAACGGTGCCCAGGCGGCGCTCGCCGAATAAGGATAGACACGCCGATGTCGCTGAAGGGAAAAACCCTGTTCATCACCGGCGGCTCGCGCGGCATCGGGCTTGCTATCGCACTGAAGGCTGCGTCCCAGGGCGCCAACATCGCCCTCGCCGCCAAGACCGTCGAGCCGCATCCGAAACTCGAGGGCACCATTCATACGGCTGCGGCGGAGGTCGCAAAGGCCGGCGGCCGCGCGCTGCCGCTCGCGGTCGATGTCCGCGACGAGGCGGCGGTGCAGGCTGCGATCGACGAGGCCGCCGAAAAGTTCGGCGGCATCGATATTGTGGTGAACAATGCCAGCGCCATTCAGCTGACTTCTGTCGCGGCGACTGACATGCGCCGCTACGACCTGATGCAGCAAATCAATGCGCGCGGGACATTCATGGTGTCGAAATTCGCGATCCCGTATCTCGTGCGCGCCGCGAACCCGCACATCCTGATGCTCTCGCCGCCGCTCGATATGTCAGAAAAATGGTTCGCGCCTCACACCGCCTACTCGATGGCGAAATTCGGGATGAGCCTGGTGGTCCTGGGACTCGCCGGCGAATTGCGTGGCAAGGTCGCTGTGAATGCACTCTGGCCGCGCACCACGATTGCGACCGCCGCGATCCGTAACCTGCTCGGCGGCGACACGATGATGCGGCGCTCGCGCAAGCCGGAGATCTTGGCCGAAGCAGCATGCCGCATCTTTGAAAAGCCGAAGAGCTTCACCGGGAACTTTCTTATCGACGATACATTTCTAGCGGGGGAAGGCGTGACCGATTTCGACCAATACCGCGTCGATCCGAGCCAGCCTTTGCAGATCGACTTTTTCGTGCCCGACAACAGTCAGCTGCCGAATGGTGTGACTCTGGGGCCGAAAGCCTAGTTCCGCTCGTCCCCGCGGAAGCGGGGACCCAGACTTGGACAGCATTGTCGGCGCAATACAAGCTGGATTCCCGCCTAGGCGTGCGAAAGCACGCCATCCTTCGGACGGCTATGCGCGGGAATGAGCGGTAGAGATGTTTGCACTCCATCGCGTCACCGCGTTAGAAGACACCGATGTCCACGCTTCTCCTCAGCCATCCCGCCTGCCTGAACCACCTCACGCCTGCCGGCCACCCGGAGCGGCCGGACCGGCTGCGTGCGATCGAGCGGGTCCTGGAAGATGAAAAATTTCAGTCGCTGGCGCGTGTGGAGGCGCCGCGCGGGCCTCTCGAGATCATCGCGCTCTGCCATCCGACGGACTACATCGAGGCGATCCGCGACGCCTCCCCTGCCGAGGGCCTCGTGCGCCTGGATGCCGACACCGCGATGTCGCCAGGCAGCTTCGAGGCGGCCTTGCGGGCCGTCGGCGGAGCGAAGCTTGCAGTCGATGAAGTGATGGCCGGAACAGCGGCTAACGCGTTTGTCGCGACACGCCCACCTGGACATCATACCGAGACGGCGCGCCCGATGGGCTTCTGTCTCTTCAACAACGCGGCCATTGCGGCGCGCTACGCGCAAAAAACGCACGGCATCGAGCGCGCGGCAATTGTCGATTTCGACGTCCACCACGGCAATGGCTCGCAGGACATCTTCTGGTCCGACAAGAGCGTGATGTATTGCTCCACCCACGAGATGCCGCTTTACCCGGGCACCGGCGCGGTCGGCGAGCGAGGCGAATTCAACACCGTCGTCAACGCGCCGCTGTCTGCCGGCGACGGTGGCGCCGCTTTCAAGGAGGCGTTCGAGGCCGTCATTCTCCCACGCCTGCGTGAATTCAAGCCGGACATACTGATCATCTCGGCCGGATTCGACGCGCACACGCGTGACCCGCTCGCCAATCTTAATCTCGTGGAAGCCGACTACACGTGGGTCACCAAAAAATTGATGGAGGTTGCCGATGCGAGCGCCAAGGGCCGCATCGTGTCCTTACTCGAGGGTGGCTATGATTTGCAGGGGCTTTCGCGCTCGGTTGCGGCCCACGTGACCGCCTTGATGCACGGATAGAGAATCCGGGCTATCTTTCACCCATTGCACGACTAAAGAAGCGCCGGACAGCGATATGGCCGAAAACAACGTCGACGTTAAGAAAATGCCTTTCGAGCGGGCGATCGAGGAGCTCGAATCGATCGTCAAGCGCCTCGAAGAGGGCAAGGTGCCGCTTGAGGAATC
>DASSSM010000403.1:0-3497 GCA_035708425.1 Pseudolabrys sp. | reverse complement strand
GCTGCAGCCGGCCTTGGCCGCGCGCGACAAGATGTCCTTGGAAAAACCGCGATCGCGAATGACGTAGAGCTGAAACCAGAATGGCTTCGTCGTCGCTTCGGCCACCTGCTCGATCGAATTGATTGACATCGTGGACAGTATGAAAGGAACCTCGGCCTCTTCCGCTGCCTGTGCAGACAGGATCTCGCCGTCGCCATACTGCATCCCGCACAGGCCGATCGGGGCGAGCGCGAATGGCGCGCTGACTTTCTGGCCAATGATCGTGGTGGCGAGGCTGCGTTCCGAGACATCGACCATCACGCGCTGGCGCAGTTTGATGGGTTCAAGTTCGGCCCGGTTCGCCCGCAGCGTTTCCTCGTTGTAGGAACCACCATCGGCATATTCGAAAAAAGCTTTTGGAACCTTACGCCGTGCAAGCGCACGGAGATCCTCAATGCAGGCGATATTCTTCATGCGAGCGGTTCTTTGGGAGTTTGCCAGCGGTAATAATCAGTTAGCACAGCGGTGCCCCGGCGCGAAATAGCTGGTTTTCAAGGTCGCCGCGGCAAAAACGGTTAACTGCGCACGGTAATGATCTCTCACAATTTTTGAAGCAAATTCACAGCGTTGACATTAGTATGCAGGCGCTGGAGAAATTTGGCCACGCATCGATCCGGCCCGTCAGGGGCAATCAAACCAAAGCTTGAGCGTCTGGGGTAGGTTGTATGAGTCGTCGCTATTTCGGCACCGACGGAATTCGCGGCCGCGCCAATCGCGTCATTACGCCTGAACTCGCGCTGAAGGTCGGACAGGCCGCCGGTCTTATTTTCAAGAACGGCGATCACCGGCATCGCGTTTTGATCGGCAAGGACACCCGCCTCTCCGGCTACATGATCGAGACTGCACTGGTGGCCGGGTTTACCTCGGTCGGCATGGACGTGTTGCTGACCGGTCCTATCCCGACGCCGGCGGTTGGCATGCTGGCACGCTCGATGCGGGCCGATCTCGGCGTCATGATTTCAGCCTCGCACAACCCTTTTGACGACAACGGAATCAAGCTGTTCGGGCCGGACGGCTACAAACTCAGCGATGAAACAGAAGAGAAGATCGAGCGACTGATTGAGTCCGATCTCGGCAAGCAACTCGCCAAGAGCGGCGACCTCGGCCGTGCCCGTCGCATCGACGGCGTCCAGGATCGCTACATCGAGTTCGCCAAGCTGACCTTGCCCAAGGCCGTATCTTTCGAAGGCCTGCGTGTGGTGATCGACTGTGCCAACGGGGCCGCCTATCGCGTTGCGCCTGGGGCACTGTGGGAAATGGGTGCGGATGTCATCCCGATCGGCGTCGATCCGGACGGATTCAACATCAATAAGGACTGCGGGTCGACCGACCTGCGTGCACTTTGCGCAAAGGTCCGCGAGATGCGTGCCGATGTCGGCATTGCGCTCGATGGCGACGCGGACCGCGTCATGATTGTCGATGAGCGCGGACATGTCGTTGACGGCGACCAGCTGCTCGCGGTCATCGCGGAAAGCTGGAAGCAAGATAACCGGCTGCAGCGTCCGGGCGTCGTCGCGACCGTGATGTCCAATCTCGGCCTGGAGCGGTATCTTGGCGGTCTTGGTATCGAGATGGTACGCACTCCAGTGGGCGACCGTTACGTGCTCGAACACATGCGGGCGAACGGCTTCAACATTGGTGGCGAGCCGTCCGGACACATTATTCTCTCCGACTACACGACGACGGGTGATGGATTCATTGCCGCCCTGCAGGTGCTCTCCGTGATCAAACGAGGCGACAAGCCGGTGTCGGAGGTGTGTCATCGCTTCGAACCATTGCCGCAAGTGCTGAAGAACGTGCGGTATCAGAAAGGCAAGCCACTCGAAAATGCGAAGGTACGCTCGGCGATCGCGAGCGCGGAACGCAAGCTTGGCGGAGGCGGTCGCCTGATTGTTCGGCCATCAGGCACCGAACCTGTCATCCGTGTGATGGGCGAGGGCGACGACAGGACGTTGGTCGAATCAGTGGTCGATGACGTCGTCGAAGCGTTAAGTCAGGCGGCGGCCTGATCAGCGGTGGATCGCCGCAATCGTTGACGAACGTCGGCGTAAACAATTTCCTAATTGCGATTTTCGCCTGTTCGCTGCGCTTGGCGCGTGGCACGAAGTCGTGTGTTAACGGTCGTGGTTAAGAATTAAGGTTAAGCGGCAATTAAGGATTTGATGCCATCGTCTCTTCGAACGGTAGCCGGGGCGGCTGCGTCAGTTGTGAGGGACGATGTCGAACCTGATGGGACGTTTGTCATGAGCCGGTTGAGCCTGTTTGATTGCAGCGGCCTGCATTCGGCCAAACACGTTCGCGCAAAAGCATTGCGACTGTGCTTCGCAATTTGCGCATTTCTAGCGACATCGTCAGTCGAGCGCGCCATGGCGGCAGACTGGCCGCTGCGTGGGTCGTTGGCCCCAACGCCGGCATACGCCCGATGGGATGGTTGGCAATTGGGTGTCCAAGCAGGCTTCAGCAACATGGAGTCGTCGTTGAATACAACCACCGGTCCAGTGTTCGGCGGGTTCTTCGGTTACAATATGCAATGGGATCAACTCGTTTTGGGTTTTGATCTTGGTTACAAGTATCCATCTGTGCTTGATACTTCCACGACTACGGAACAGCTAAAGCTTGTTGATTATGCCACGCTGCGCGGTCGCGCTGGGTATGCGATCGGGCAATTCCTGCCTTACGCAGTGCTCGGCCTTGCGGTCGGGCGGTTCAACTATGGCACCCTGGATTTAGCTACAGGTACGTTTGCGGGCAAAGACAACGCCTTCAATGTGGGGATTGTCGCAGGCCTCGGCGTCGACTGGGCAGTTACGCCGGGCGTCTTCGTTCGCGCCGAATGGGAGTACATTGCATTTGCAGTGCTGAACGGCAAAACCTCCCAAACTAACACCGGTTTTCTCGGCGTCGGCGTTCGGTTCTAGCAAACTGATTTCTTCAGAAAACCTCTTCCGGAGTTGACCGCGGCGACCAAGTCGCCTATGTCCGCCAGTGGGACACCCCTCCCCAACGAGGGGCGCCTATCTGGAAGGATAGACAAATGACGGCGACCAAGCCCGGCGTGCGGCCGGCAACCCCGCACTTCTCGTCCGGCCCATGCGCCAAGCGCCCAGGCTGGAGCCTCCAAAATCTCACCGACGCGGTTCTAGGGCGCTCGCACCGGTCCAAGATCGGCAAGGCAAAGCTCAAACGCGCCATCGATCTCACACGCGAACTGCTCGAAGTGCCGGCGGACTACCGCATCGGCATCGTGCCCGCGTCCGACACCGGCGCCGTCGAGTTAGCATTGTGGTCGCTCTTGGGTGTGCGGCCAGTGACAATGCTTGCCTGGGAATCGTTCGGCGAAGGCTGGGTTACCGACGTCGAAAAGCAGCTCAAGCTGAAGGACGTCGCTGTCGTCCGGGCGCCTTACGGCGATCTGCCCGATCTTGGCCAAATCGATTTCGCAACCGACGTCGTCTTCA
>DASSSM010000402.1:0-5441 GCA_035708425.1 Pseudolabrys sp. | reverse complement strand
TTGCCCATCGAGGCGAACAAGCCTTCGGTCGATTCGCGGATTAGGATGAAATCGATGCCGCGCTTGTGCGCGTCGACGATTGGACTCGGTACGCCCGGAATGAGCCGGGCGGGGCGCACGCCGGCGTAAAGATCGAAAATGAAGCGCAGCTCGACCTGCGGCATGATCTCGGTATTGTCGGGGTAGCGCACGCTCGGCAGGCCGCAGGCGCCGAGCAGGATGGCGTCCGCCTCCTCGCACAGCTTAACAGTCGACTCCGGCATCGACTTGCCTGTGTCCTTGTAGTGGCCGGCGCCTGCCGCACTTTCGGTGAACCGGAATTTCAGGCTCGGCGTGGTCGCCTCGATCCGCCGCAGAATCTCGAGTGTAGGCGCCATCACCTCCGGCCCGATGCCGTCGCCCGGCAGAACAGCGATATGGAAGGCGGTGTTTGCGGTCATGGAATTTCCGGATGGTTTTGTGGCAGTCGCGGCGCTAATGAATACATCCACGCGGTTGTACGCAAGGGATCATTGAGGGAGGCCATGCCGCAGTTTGCCGCCAATCTTGGATATCTCTTCACCGAACGTCCTTTGCTTGAACGGATTGACGCTGCGGCGGCCGCGGGGTTCAAGGCGGTCGAATTGCAATTTCCTTATGACGTGCCGGCCGCTGCGGTGAAAGCTGCGATCGGCAAAAATAACTTGACCATTCTCGGCATCAACACGCCACCCGGCGAGCGGGAGGGCGAGTTCGGGCTTGCGGCGGTGCCCAGCCGGGAGAAAGACTGGCAGGTCCTGTTTGCGCGCGCACTCGAATACGCGAGCGCGATCGGCGGCAGCGCAATTCACTGTCTTGCCGGCAAGGTCGCGCCCGAGCAGCGGCCCGCTGCCGATCGCGTATTCATCGATAATCTTGCACGCGCGGCCGACCTTGCGGCAGCCAAAAACATCATATTGTTGATCGAGCCAATCAACGCGCGCGACCGGCCGAATTATTTTCTCAATCGTGTCGAGCACGCGGCCGATGTGATCGCAAAGATCGGGAAGCCGAATATCCGGGTGCAGTTCGACTTCTACCACGTGCAGATCGTGGGCGGCGATCTGATCCATCGCCTGGAAAAGTTCCTGCCGGTGATCGGTCACCTGCAATGTGCCGCCGTGCCGTCACGGCATGAACCCGATGAAGGCGAGGTCAACTATCCGGCGGTGTTCGAGGCGGTGGATCGGTTCGGCTACCGCGGGTGGATCGGCGCCGAATATAGGCCGCGCGGCCGAACAGAAGACGGCCTGGGCTGGGCGCGTGCCTATGGCGTCGTCCCGCCGCGTTAATCCACTATTGTCCATCAAGCTTCTTGAAAACTAACGCTTTTTTGCTTTGAGGTTGGGGCAGGCGTTGCTAGATTGTCGGTCATGTGGGGACACAAAAAAGATCAAGACAAGACTGCGGAGACTCCACAACCGCTGAAAGATGCGGTGCGCGAGGCGCGCATCGAAGCGGCCGAGCGCTCGGGCGTCGTCGTTGACTTACGGGATGTGGATATTGCGCGGCTGGATCTGCTCAACGATGCGCTTGATCCATTGTTCGACGAAATTCCGAACGACGTGGACCTGTTCGATCGCGGCGTGAGCAAGGGCGACATTCCGCGCCTGTGGATCGACGTCGTCGCGCATGTTGAGATGGGCCGCGACAAGCGGCAATATCGTTTCGTGCAGGACACGCGCTATGGCCGCGCGGTGCTCGCGGAATCCTATGAAGTGCTCGCGATGGCGGATGCCATCAAGCGTTACGTCGCGCGCCGGCTGGTCGAGCGTGAGCGCGCGCTTGCCGACGACGCCGGCCGCGGTGTCGCGCAGACGGTCCTGCATCACGGACGCCGCCAGCGGCGCTTGCGAGCCGTAGGCATGTTCCTCTTCGGGCTTGTTGCCGGCATCGCCGGGCTCATCGCGCTCGCCATGCTGACACGGCCCTAGCCGATCAGTTTGATCTTGTCCTGCTGCACGATCTCGCCCGCGGAGCCGAGGCCGCGCGAAATCATGTCGCAGCGCCAGGCGCCGCGCGCACCGTCGATCCTGTAGAGATTGTAGCCGGCTGGATCCTTGTCGCGTCCTGGTGCGCTGGACGCTGACGGCACGCCGACCGCGGGAATGCGCGTGCCATTGGGTCCGTGCAGCCAGTTGATCATGCGAAGATGATCATGCCCATGCAGCAGCAAATCGGCTCCGTGAGCGGCAATTACGCGCTTGAGGATCGAGGCGTCCATCAAACGCTTGTAGCGCGCAGCATCGCTGATCGGCGGGTGGTGAATCAGGACGATCCGGAAAAAGTCTTCGTCCTTGAGCTTGTTGAGGATCGCTGCGAACTCCGCGAGCTGCTTCGTTCCGAGCCATCCGGTGGCAAGGAAAGGCGCGGTCGGCACGCCGGTTGAGAGGCCGATCAACGCGACATTGCCGCGGCGCCGGACAAAAGGGAATCCGTCTTGCCCATCGTCGTCGCACATATACGCGCCCCATTGCCGCGCGGCGAGGGCGCCCGCCTCGCGCACATAAATGTCGTGGTTGCCCGGGACAAAAGTCACGTCCCGGGCCGAGCCGAGGCTTTCTAGCCAGTCGCGGCCCCGTGGGAATTCAGCCGGCAATGCAATATTGGCGATGTCGCCGGTGACCGCGATGTGGTCCGGCGCTTGCGCCCTGATGTCAGCAGCAACCGCCGAAAGGACAGCGGGGTCGTGGCTAAATTGACGCCTTCTCCGCCAATTAATGTAGCCGGTCACCCGCTTACCGATGAGCTCGCTCCAGCGCGGCTCCGGCAGAGGCGCGAGATGCGGGTCGGAAAGATGCGCGAGGGTCAGCATCGGTTCCTTGATGCGGGATCATGAACTCCCGATCAAGATGCCCGCAATAAACACGAGCACGCCGCCGACAACCACCTGGAATGCCGCCTGCAGGAACGGCGTGTCCATGAAGCGGGTGCGGATCCAGGATATCACCGCGAGCTCGACCGCAACCACGAGGATCGCCGCGACGGTCGCCACATAGAAGTCTGGAATGAGGAAAGGGAGGGTGTGACCGAGCCCGCCGATCGTCGTCATGGTGCCGCAGACCGTGCCGCGCAACAGCGGAGCGCCACGGCCGGTCAGGGAGCCGTCATCAGAGAGCGCTTCGGCAAAACCCATCGAGATGCCCGCCCCGACGGAAGCCGCCATGCCGACCAGAAAGGTTTCCCAGGTGCTGTGCGTCGCGAAGGCTGCCGCAAACAGCGGCGCGAGCGTTGATACCGAGCCGTCCATGAGTCCGGCGAGGCCCGGCTGCACGTATTGCAGCACGAACATGCGCCGCGCGGTTTCTTCTTCCTTGGCGCGTGCACCCGTAGTGAGAATCTCCTGACTCAGTTTATGCGCCAGGCTCTCATGGCCTGCTTCGGCCTCCGCAAGCTCGACCAGCAGCTGCCGCACCGAGACGTCACGCGCGTTTTCCGCGGCTTTGCGATAGTAGCGCTCGGCCTCGAATTCCATGTTCTCGGCGAACTTGCGCACCTCCTCGAGACCGAGTGGCCGTGTCAGCCACAAAGGCTGTTTCGGGTGCAGGAAGCCCTTGACGTCCTGGCGGCGGATCAGCGGCAGGTAGTCTCCGAACTTCTTACGATAGAGATCGAACAGCATCGTGCGGTGATGCACTTCCTCTTCAGCCATCTCGTCGAATACTTTTGCCGATGCCGGGAACTGCTCACGCAGACCTTCCGCAAAACCGCGATAGATGCGGCTATCCTCCTCTTCGTTGGTGATGGCGAGGGCTAGAACTTCCTGCTCGCTGAGATCGGAAAACCGTTTCACGCTCTACCTCGTTGTCGCCAATGGGACGTTTTATGACATATGTTGGAATTATTCTAAATAAAGAAACGACAGTTTCCACCGGCCGGCCGGTGCCGGAAACACTTCGGGACTTGGAAGACTAATGGAGCACGTGCATCGCCTGCGGCGCGCGCTTGAGCCGGTCATCAGCCGGGTCATGCACTTCTATTGGCGCTTCTCACGCGCCGCGACGTTGGGCGCCCGCGCCATGGTCATCGACGGCACGGGACGGATCTTCCTCATCAAGCACTCATATGTTGACGGGTGGCATCTTCCCGGCGGCGGGGTGGAGGCCGGCGAAACGTTTCTCGATGCGCTTGCACGAGAGCTCGTCGAGGAAGGGAACATCCGGCTCGGCACAAGCCCGCAGCTTTTCGGTATCTATTTCAACAAACGGACCTCGCGGCGCGACCATGTTGCTCTCTTCATCGTCCGCGATTTTCTCCAGAACGAAGACCCGCGACCCAATCGTGAAATCGTGGCACACGGCTTCTTCCATCCCAATTCATTGCCGGACGATACCGGCCGGGGCACGCGCGCCCGCGTGGCCGAAGTGTTCGGCAACGCACCGGTCAGCGAGTTTTGGTGAGCGCTACGCGCCGAAGCGTCCGCGATCGTGAGGTGCGGCGAAGTCGAGCTGGGGGCCGACCGGAACGATGCCGGTCGGGTTCACCTGCCGCTGGCTCCCGTAATAATGGCGCTTGATCTGCTCGATGCTCACGGTCTCGGCGACGCCCGGCACCTGATAAAGATCGCGCAGATAGTTCGACAGGTTCGGGTACTCGTAGATGTGCCGCCAGTTGCACTTGAAGTGCGAGTAGTAGACCGCATCGAAACGGATCAACGTGCAGAACAGCCGCCAGTCGGCTTCGGTGATCGTGTTGCCGACGAGATAGCGGTGCTGTGAAAGGATCTGCTCGATCTCCTCGAGGGTGTCGAAGACATTGCGGAAGGCCTCCTCATAGGCGGCCTGCGAGGTCGCAAACCCCGCGCGATACACGCCGTTGTTGATGTTCGGGTAGATCAGATCGTTAAATTTGTCGATCTGCGCGCGCAAGGGCTCAGGATAATAGTCGGTCCACGCATTCGTAAACGCGTCGAACGCCGAGTTGAGCATCCGGATAATCTCTGGCGATTCATTGTTGACGATGGTTTTTCTTTTTTTGTCCCAGAGCACCGGCACGCTTACGCGGCCGGTATAGCGTGGCTCGGCGAGCAGGTAGATCTCCGACAGTTTCGATTTTCCGTTGACGCTGTCACCGGTCGAGCCCTCGCTAACGTCGAAGGTCCACCCATCCTTCAGCATGTCGGGCGAGACAATCGACATTGATATGACGTTCTCGAGTGCCTTGAGCTTACGGAAAACGATCGTGCGGTGTGCCCACGGGCAAGCAAGCGAAACATAAAGGTGATAGCGTCCCGCCTCGGCGGCAAAATCTCCTTTGCCGGAGGGGCCCGGACTTCCGTTGGGCGTCACCCAATTCCGGAATTTCGTTGTCGGCCTGATGAAATGGCCGTCCTTGGTGCGCGAAACATCGTCCTGCCAGACGCCATCGACCAGAAGTCCCATGCCGATCTCCCTAACCTTCGCTGCTCTTCATAGGCTGTCGCG
>DASSSM010000401.1:0-4671 GCA_035708425.1 Pseudolabrys sp. | reverse complement strand
GTGATGATCGCGATGTTCCTGCTCGGCTTCGTGATGGATGCGTTCGAGATTATTTTCGTCGTCGTGCCAATTGTCGCGCCGATCTTGCTGGCCATGCCCGGCGTTGATCCGGTCTGGCTAGGCATCATGATGGCGGTCAATCTGCAAACATCCTACATGCACCCGCCACTCGGGCCGACACTGTTCTTCCTGCGCGGTGTCGCCCCGCCGGAGATCACCACCCGGCACATTTACGTCGGTATTGTTCCGTTTGTGGCAATTCAGTTACTCGCGCTCGTGGTGCTCTGGTTTGTGCCGGGACTGGCGACGGCATTGCCGCAGGCCCTTTATGGCCACTAGCCCCAGAAGCGCTCGACTGCCACCCAGATCCAGACTGCGCCGGCCGCCAGCAATGACAGCCCGACTGCTGCGGAGCCCATGTCCTTGACGCGTTTGATGACCGGGTCATTTTCCCGCGTCACGCGGTCGCTCAGCTTCTCGATGGCGGTGTTGAGCAGCTCGACAATGAGGAGAAAGACGAGCACGCCGATCAACGCAAAGCGCTTGGTCAGGTCCGGCGTGAGAAAAAAGGCCAGCGGAACGCCGATCACCAGCAGAGCCAGCTCCTGGCGAAAGGCGGCCTCTGATCGCGTCACCGCTATCAGGCCGTTCCAGCTATTGATTGTTGCGCGCCAAAGCCGTTCCACACCAGCCCGCCCGTTCGGTCCGAACGATACCTACGGGTTTTTGCCGGTCTATTCCATATCGTTGCGGCCCCCGTGTATAACCGCTTTCGCATGAAAGCCGCCGATATGTTCAATTTGAAAGGCCGCGTGGCGCTGGTGACCGGCGCGTCGAGCGGCCTCGGGGTGCAATTCGCGAAGGCGCTTGCCGATAACGGTGCCGCGGTTGCACTGGTGGCCCGCCGGGCCGACCGGCTCAAATCGCTCAAGGACGAAATTGAAGGCAAAGGCGGCCGCGCGGTTGCGATCGAAGCCGACGTCACCGACCATGCCGCCATCACTCGCGCTTTCGACGCCGCTGAAAAGGCTTTTGGTACCGTGACGATCCTCGTCAACAATGCAGGCATCGCGCACGGCGGACGCGCGGTCGAAATGCCGCCTGAGGAATGGCGTAAGGTTCTCTCGACGAATCTCGACGCTGTTTTCCTGTGGGCGCAGGAGGCGGCGCGCCGGCTGCTCGCCGCCAAGAAGCAGGGGGCAATCGTCAATATCGCATCGGTCCTGGGCCTCGCCGTCTCCAAGGGCGCGGTTGCCTACGCCGCCGCAAAAGCGGGCGTCGTGCAAGTCACGAAAGCACTTGCCGTCGAGTTGGCGTTCAAAGGTGTGCGCGTCAACGCGATCGCGCCCGGCTGGTTCGTCACCGAAATGAATGACGACTATCTTTGCAGCGAAGCGGGCACGGCTATCAAACGTGAGATTCCCATGGGCCGCTTCGGCAACCCCGGCGATCTCGACGGCACGTTGCTGCTGCTGGTGTCGGACGCCGGCAGTTACATCACGGGTGCAACGATCGTCGTCGATGGCGGCCAGGTCGTCCAGATCAAAGGGTAGGGAGCAAGGCATGGACTTCACGCTTGCGCCAGAGATCGAGGATCTTCGGCTGCGCGTGCGCGCTTTCGTAGAAGAGCACGTGCTGCCGCTCGAAGCGGACCCACAGAATTTCTCCGAGCACGAAAACATCCCTGAGGACCGGCTCGCCAAGGTGCGCGAGAAAGCCAGGAAGGCGGGGCTGTGGGCGCCGCAGTCGCCGAAGGAATACGGCGGCATGGACCTGCCGATGGTCGCCTGGGCGGCGATCTACGAGGAAGCCGCACGCTCGATCTTCGGCCCGCTCGCCATCAACTGCATGGCGCCCGATGACGGCAACATGAATCTGCTCAAGCTGGTCGGCACGCAGGAGCAGAAGGAGAAATGGCTGAAGCCGATCGTTGAGGGAAAGGTCCGCTCAAGTTTCACCATGACCGAGCCGGCGCCCGGCGGTGGCTCCGATCCTTCGATGATGAAAACCAAGGCCGAGAAGAAAGGCGACCGTTACGTCATCAGAGGTCGCAAATGGTTCGCCACGGGCGCCGAGGGCGCCGCGCACTTCATCCTGGTTGCGCGCACGTCGGACGACAAGCGTAAGGGTTTGACGGCGTTTCTGTATCACAAGGATCAGCCGGGTTGGCGCATCGTCCGCCGTGTCCCGATCATGGGCCCGCACGAGCATGGCGGTCACTGCGAGCTTGAATTCGACGGATTGGAAATTCCGCGCGAGAACGTTCTGCTTGAGGAAGGCGCCGGACTCAAGATCACGCAAATCCGGCTTGGTCCGGCGCGGTTGACGCATTGCATGCGGTGGCTCGGTTTCTCCAAGCGCTGCATGGAAATCGCGCAAGACTATGTTGCTCATCGCGAAGGCTTTGGCGTGAAGCTCGCCGATCGCGAAAGCGTGCAGATCAAGCTCGGCGAGGTAGCCCAGCAGATCCAGATCGGCCGGTTGCTCACGATGCACGCGGCCTGGATGCTCGATCAGGGCGGCCGCGCGCGCAAGGAAGTCTCGATGGCCAAAGTGCAGGTTGCCGATACGCTGCACAAGGCTGCGGATGTCGCAATTCAATTGCAGGGCGCCCGCGGTTTTTCGCACGACTCAATCGCGCAGTGGATCTACCGCTCCGCGCGCGCCGCCCGCCTGGTCGACGGTGCGTCCGAAGTCCATATGATGGTGCTGGCGCGCTTCATGCGCGAAGAGGGGCGCGATTTCTGGCAATGGGGTCCCGGCGAGGGACGCCGGAACACGCGTTGATCAACTCGCCGCTTTCCTAAGTGCCGCCGTCTCGTCGCGCGCCGATCTCATCAGATATTGCACGTCCGATCCGGCAATCACGAAGCGTGCGCCGAGCTTGACGAGTTCGGCCACGTGCTCGACATCGGCGCGGATGCCGCCGATGCCGAGATGCTTGTTGTGCGCCTTGCAGGCCTTTGCGGTAGCTTCATAGGCGGCCCGCAGCTTCGGGCTTTTGAGGTCGCCGGGGATTCCCATGGCGGTACAGAGATCGTTCGAGCCGATCAGCAGCATGTCGATGCCGTTGACCGAAGCGATCGCATCCGCGTTGGCGATGCCAGCCGGTGTTTCCAGCATGGCGATGAGCATCGTTGCCGCATTGCCCTGTTTGTTGACCTCGCCGAGCGGCGTCTGCCGATAGCCTTGCAGCGCGCCGGCGCCGCCGACCGACCGTTCACCCAACGGCGGAAAACGGCAGGCCCGCATGAAAGCCTCGGCTTCCGTGCGCGTGCTCACGTTCGGACAGATGATGCCAAGCGCGCCCATATCGAGGAGGCGCGTGGCGTCCTCGAACTGGTGGCCGGCAATACGCACCATCGGCGTCACCCCGACGGGGAGCGCTGCGACGCAGATCAGCGCGGCCGCATCGAGGGAAATCGTGCAGTGCTCCATGTCGATAAAGAATGCATCGAAGCCGCACGAATCCGCGATCATTGCGATCTCGGCGGTGCGCGCGAGCCGAGTCGCCATGCACAGTGCGACCTCGCCGCGCGCAAGCCGCTCCTGCAGGCGGTTCGTGTAGGCCACGATTTGAACGCTCAGTTACGGTAGCTTGTGTCGATCTGGTCGAGCATGCGCAGGTAGGCGGCCCAGTCATGGCTGCCGCGTCCGGCATCGTGATGCTCATATTGCTCGGCAGTCTTGGCACAGACGTCCGGCGGAATCTCGATCACCTCGGCGCCGGTCGCTTCCAGCTTGAGCTGAATATCGGCGGCATCGATGAGATGTTTCATGAGCACGAATGCATCGCGCGCACTCTTCCCGACCGTAAGCAAGCCGTGATTGTGCATGATCATCGCCCGGTTCTGTCCGAGATCGCGGTTGAGACGCGCACGCTCGTCGAAATCTTCGGTAATACCCTCGTAGGCGTGATAGCCGATCCTTTTGTAGAAACGGATCGCCTGCTGCGAGACCATGCGCAGGCCGCTTTTGAGCCCGGCAATCGCCATGCCGACATTGGTGTGAACATGCACCGCGCAGTTCACATCCGGCCGCGCGCTCAGGACACCGCCATGCAGCGTGAAGCCCGGTCTGTTGACCCCTGACTTTTCGTCGAGGTCCTCATCCATCGAGACTTTCACCAGGTTGGAGGCTGTGACCTCGGTATAGAGGAGGTCGTGCTTCTTCATGAGCAATTTGCGCGGCTCATCCGGGACCCGCATCGAGGAATGGTTGTAGATCACGTCGTCCCAACCGTAATGCGCGGTCAGGCGATAGACGGCGGCGAGATCGACGCGCGCCTGCCATTCGGCGGCTGAAATTCCATCCCGTGAAATTTTGGGAACGCTGGCAAGCTTGTTCATCGGCGTCGTCCTCCGTGACCGTAGGGCAAAGTCTATCACACCGGCTCGGCTTGGCCAGATTGCGCGACACAGTATAGAAAGGACCGCAATCGAGCAGGTGAAAATGAGCAAGCCAATTAGAATTCGAATGGGTGGCTATGGTCCCCCGACGACAGGATTCAGTAAGTCGCTGACGTTCATTGGCGACAGGCTGGAAAAGCAATTCGGCAGTGACGTCGCGATCGAATACGTCTTCAACATCATGGATCACGGCCATAAGGCCGAGGATATTCTCACGTTGGTCGAAAACGGTGAGATCACGCTCGGCTACCAGTCTTCCAGC
>DASSSM010000400.1:0-7797 GCA_035708425.1 Pseudolabrys sp. | reverse complement strand
AACATGCCCGCAACGGCGACAAACGAAAGCACGCCGATCAGCCGCGAAGCCGAAAGGATCCACTTTGCGGGCGTCGCCCGCGTGAACTCCAGTGACGGCGTATCGGGACGTTTCGTCCAGGCCGGTAGCCAGCCGCGGGGGTGCGAGCCCGCTTGCACCGGGGAGCGCTCCCAGCCTGCGATGCGGCGTGGGGTATAGAGTTGCGGTGCGGCCTTTAAACGTTGGTCAGCAAACAAGGTGAACAAGGTGTAACCGGGACTCAAAACCCCTCACCTGAGGCCAAACCAAAGCGTAGCAATGCCGAGAAATGAGAAGAAGCCAACGACGTCCGTCACCGTGGTGACAAAGGGGCTCGATGCCACCGCCGGATCGTATTTGAGCCGATTCAGCACAAGCGGAATGAGGATTCCACCGAGCGCGGCGGCAACCAGATTGCAGATCATGGCGAGACCGATCACCAGCCCCAGGCCCGGCACCCTGAACCAGACATAAGCCGCCACCCCGGTGATGACGGCGAAGGCGATCCCGTTGAGAAGGCCGACCATGAGCTCGCGCGTGATCACGCGCCACGCATTCGCGTCGCTCAAGTCGCGCGTCGCCAACGCGCGCACGGCGACAGTCATCGTCTGCGTTGTCGCATTGCCGCCCTGGCTTGCCACGATCGGGGCCAGCACCGCCAAGGCGACCATTTTCTGCAGCTGGCCTTCGAACAGTCCGAGCACCGAAGACGCAAGGAACGCGGTGGCAAGGTTTACCAGCAGCCAGTTGAACCGCCCGCGCGCGATCTTCCAGACCGAATCCGACAGTTCTTCGTCGCGCACCCCGCCCAGCGCCTTGATGTCTTCTTCCGCTTCTTCTTCGATGACGTCGGCGACGTCGTCGAAGGTGATGATGCCGACCAGCCGGTCATCGACATCGACCACCGGTGCCGCCACAAGGTCATAGCGCTGAAACATACGCGCGACTTCTTCCTGGTCTTCGTCCGCGCGGATGCGGTGGCGCTCCCGCTCCATCAGGTCGGAAATCGGAACCGGGCGCTTGCTGCGCAAAAGGCGGTCGAGCGGGACCGCACCACGGAAGCGTCCGCTTTCGTCAGTGACGTAAAGCTCGAAGAAGCGGTCGGGCAATTCCTGCGTTTCACGCATGTAGTCGATCGCCTGGCCGACGTTCCAGGCCGGCGGCACGGCGATGAATTCCGTCTGCATGCGCCGGCCCGCGGACTCTTCGGGATAGTCCAGGCTGCGAGCAAGCGCGGCACGGTCGGGTTGCGGCAGTTGATCGAGAATCTCTGCCTGCTCGTCTTTCGGCAGGTCCTCGAGGATCGCAACGGCGTCGTCGGATTCGAGCTCGCTGACGCCCTTTGCCACCGCTTGCGGGGGCAACTCGTCAAGGATCTCGTCGCGCACCGCGTCGTCGACCTCGGTCAGCGCGGTGAAGTCGAAGTCGATGCCAAGCAGCGCGACAAGCTGCGGCCGCTGCTCCGGCTCCAGCGCCTCGATCAGCGCGCCCATATCGGCTTCATGCAGGTCGCCGACCAGCTCTCTCAGTCCGGACGCGTCGCCCGTCTCGATCCTGCGGGCAACACTTTTGACAAATGTCTTGCGGATCGAGCCGTCCTTGTTGCGCGGCAGTTGCGCAGTCTCGGGCGCTTCGGTTTGTTCCTGGTCGAGCATTACAGAAACCGTCGACAATCGATTAAAACGCGACGCTTGTACGCCCTTCCCTACACGCGGGGCAAATGATTAGCGTGTGACTTTCGTGTAACGGTTTGACCATGACCCGTTTCGTTTTCATTTTGATTGCCGGCTTCCTTCCGGTAGCCGCGTCGGCCGAGTCTTGCCCCGGCAATCCGCAGGCGCTGGGGACGGAACGCATCATCACGGTGAGTGCCAAGGTCACTCCGCGCGTCGGGCGCAAGCATTTCCCGTCGACGCTCCCGCTCAATGCCAAGGAGCTGGTGCTCACTTTCGACGACGGCCCATGGCCGGGCACTACGTCTAAAGTTTTGGACGCGCTCAAGGCGGAGTGCGTCCATGCCACGTTCTTCCTTCTCGGGCGCAATGCCGCCACCCACCCGCAGCTCGCACGGCGTGCACTGGCCGAGGGTCATACGCTTGGCCATCACAGCTACTCCCATCCTCTTCTCAGCCGCATGGCACTGCCGCGGGCGGAAGCGGACATCGACCGGGGCATTGCGGCGGATGAAACCGCCACCTACGGGAGCCGCCGACCCAGTCCGGCGACGCCGTTTTTCCGCTTTCCGGGCTTTGCTTCAAACCAGGCCTTGCTCGATCGCCTGACGGCGCGCGGGATCGTGGTTTTCGGCGCCGACGTCTGGGCGAGCGACTGGATTTCCATGAGCCCCGAGCAGGAGCTGCGCCTGATCCTGTCGCGCATCGACCGCGCCGGGCGGGGCATCGTGCTCTTTCACGATACCAAAGCGCAGACCGCCCGGATGCTGCCGGCCTTCTTACGCGAGCTCAAACGGCGGGGTTTTCGCGTAGTGCACGTCGTCCCCGAGAAAGCCGGCGGTAGTTCGCCGTAACTGTGTCGCCTATTTACCGCGCCGGCGAAAAAACTACTGGAATGGGCCTAAAAAGCGTTCACAACGCGTAATCCTCCGTTAATGTCGCGGACAATAATGTTGGGAGCCTCCCCGTTGGGGCAGTCGGCGCGAGGTCGGGGGCCTGATGCGCAGCGTATTGATTGTTGTATTTTTTCTCGTTGGAAGCGTTGCCGCGTCCGCCGCAGAGTCGTGCCCGGGCAATCCGGATGCGCTTGGCACCAGCCGTGTCCTCGCCATCAATCCGGCCGACTTCGCCCGTATCGGCAGCATGCAATATGCGCAAACGCTGCCACTCGAAGACCATGAGGTCGTCATCACCTTCGACGATGGCCCAATCCCTCCCTTTACCAATGCCGTCCTCGATACGCTCGCTTCGGAATGCGTGAAGGCGACCTATTTCCTCGTCGGTGAAATGGCGCGCGCCTACCCGTCAATCGTCCGGCGCATCTACAATGCCGGACATACGATCGGCACCCACAGCCAGAACCATCCTTTCGCCTTCCAGCGCCTGAGCACGGAAAAGGCCGAACGCCAGGTGGAGACCGGTATCGAATCAGTGGATGCCGCGCTCGGCGACCCGAAAGCGCTCTCCCCCTTCTTTCGCATTCCGGGCCTTGGCAGGACAAATGCGATCGAGAGTTATCTTGCTTCGAAGACACTGGTGACTTGGAGCGCGGACGTCGTCGCCGACGACTGGAAGCATATCGGTGCGCGCGAGATCGTCCGTCGCGCAATGCGTCGGCTGGAGGAGAAAGGCCGCGGCATCCTGCTACTGCATGACATCCATCCGGCGACAGCGCTTGCGGTGCCCGTGCTGCTCAAGGAGTTGAAGGAACGCCGCTACCGCGTCGTCCAGGTCGTTGCGGCAGGCGAGCGCCCTCCGTCAGTGCCGGAATTGCTGGGCGCACCCGAGTACAATAAGGAAGGCTGGCCTCGCGTGGTGAAGGCCAGTGTCAGCCGCGAGACGCCGACGAAGGTGGCGCTGCGGCATCGCGCCAAGAGCGACGCTACCGTCAAACGCCGCCGGCCCGCCGTGGCAGCCCTGCATGATGACACTGCGAACACCAACAACTGGTGGCACGGCCAGCCCCAGCGCGGTCTCACATGTTCCTTTCAGGGATGGTGCGGCCAATAGCGGCAAATGCTTTGATTGCGGCCGGCGAGTAGCGACTACTCCGGCCAGGTCAAGCTGAGACCCTGTTCAGAAAATTGTAAACAAAACTCATTGTCACACTGTAGGTGAGCAGCATTCCGAGCATAAGAACCGCTGGCGCTATTCCGTGACCGAGCGCGACAGCGAAAATGCCCCGATCGACAAGTGGAAAGAATACAAACCCCATCAAGGCCCAGGCACAAAGACCAAAAAACACCCCTTTCTGCCATGATCGCTTACCCGGAAGAAACCGGTAGGCTTGACCGAACACGAACCCCCAGATCACCGCTCCGTTGAAGAACAGGAGTATCCAGGCGACGCCTGGGTGAACCTCCGTGTCCATCAGCCGAGACAACGCTCTTTGAAGATCGTCGTTGGGTTGAAAATCTGGCAGCGGACCGGTCTTGCTATGGACCAGCACAAGGAGGGAATGCACGATTGTGCCGCACAGCCCGGCAATGAGAGAGTTTCGGATTTTTGCCGGGTTCATGCTGTCTCCGGCCGCTCGCATACTCAGCGCTGCGAATTGGCCTCGCCTTTAATAACGACTCATGACGTTAGTCAGCGTGGTGCTCGGCGCCTTTGCCAAGCGCCGCCTGCCGCAAATTCTCAGCGAAGGTGATGAAGCCCAGTTCGCCGCTGACGCGCTTTCGGCTGTGCGGAACTTCGGCGTCGGTCTTGGGTTCCAGCGGCGCTTTCTGAAGCTCGCGAACATGTGCGAGACGTTCTTGCAGGGCATGGTCGATCTCATGCATGAGCGCTGCCTTGAGCTTCGTGAGATCGCCGGTCTCCACCGCCTGTTCCGCGGCCGGGATCACCGGTCCGTAGTCGATGCCAGCGGGCTTCAGTCCGGTGTATATGGCGCCCTCGCCGGCGCGATGCAGCCGTACAACCGTTTCCATGAAGGCCGCATCCGCCAGCTCGCGCGCATCAGCGCCGAGGCCGCGCACCTTGCGAGACTTCACAAATGCCGCACGTATTTCTGCTTCGTCCGATGCCGGCGCATAGGCGAGAACCGGATTGATATTCCCGGTCTCAAGCGCCTTTTGAACGGCTTTCGCAACCGGCCCGTCGATTGAATCGCAGTGCGCTTGCGCGCTCTGAGTGCCAACAATCATCACCGCGGCAACGATTGCAATGATCCAGATACTGAGCTTGGTCATGTTACGCTCTCCGTATAGGCGACATGCCGATTTTGATTTTTCGAACGCATTTTCACGGCGGGCGCATTGATGTGAATCAACTCGGCCGCACCGAGGTGCGGCCCGAACAGCGAAAAGGCTGCATGAAATCTTGTGATCTATTTCTTGGTACGGTCGAGAGACAACGCAGATCCGCTATCTTATACGCTTACGCTTCTTGCCGTGGTTGACTTTCGCCGCGCTGCGCAGGCTCGGTCCAGCGGTACACGACCCAAAATCCGATCAGCATGCCAGAAGCCAGAAACAGCAGCGTGGCTCCTATTGAGAGGCCAAACACGCTCCATCTGCCCGGAAAACTCATCAGCAGGGACAGTGCTGTGGTTCCTAAAAGAAAAGCGCTCGCGAGCGCTCCGCCCGCGCATAGCCACACGCGCGCAGCATTGGGTGAGAATTTCAGCAAGCCGAGATAGACCAGAGCAGAAGCTACCAATCTGATTAGAATTTCCTCGTCATGCATCGCCAGCCACGTGGCGCAGTGGGCCACAATACCAAGCGCCACCCACATGGCCGGCCTGCTTCGCATCCTGATGGAAAGCGCCACGCAACCGATCAGAACGGCCATCTCCAGCCAAAATAAGGATAACGATGCGCTGTAGCTCATCGGGGCCCTGGTCGCCGAGACGGCCAAGCTTACCCGAACCGTGCTTTCGATTGCTTTAAAGGGCGGATGTTCTTCAGTTTGATGCGGCCGAGGGATGTCACACAATCGAGCGTTTTCAATTAGTTGAGCACAAGGTGAGGGTCTACAGGTGCCCTTGAAGGGTAAAAGTTATTCTCAAACCAACTCGTCTTAACGAATCTAAATCCTAAGCCATATTGCTAACGGTTAGTGTGAATTTCAAATCGGCGACATCAGTGCTGCCAAAAATGATAATTGGACGCTGGATGAAACCTACCTTACATAAGACACCGAAGCACATTGCCCGCTCGTTGCGCGCGTTTAAGAAGGCGTACAAGCTCGGTCTATTGCACCACGTTTGCATTAAACCCGGAACGTCGGCCTGCGAAGCAGCCCGATCGCAAAGGGGCGTATCTTACATTTGCAACGCTGTGCCGAAGTTGCCACTGCAGGGCTGCACTCGAGCGCAATGTAGTTGTGACTATGCGCCAATCGGAAGGCACATCATTGGCCGGCAAAGCAAACGAGCACCCGCGTTGCAGTAGCATTCGTAAGATTGTCGTTTCTGTCCTGGACGCGCCGCTTCGCACGCGCAGCTTTCTCTACGACAGTTTGTATCCGCCGGCCCACAAGACGCAGAGCCAAATTGTCATCTTCCGACAAATGGCAGCCACCGAAAGTCCAGAACAATCAAAACTTGAAAAAATAATCACGCCTGTCGCAGTCCCAATAATGCGTACCAACAAGTGTCCGCTGTGGGTCATAAGCGGCATTTGCGGTACAACCAATGTCCGCTTTTTCCGATAGCGACCGCGAAAGCGGGTTCCCGCAAACGGTCATGTCCGCTTTACACCCGAAAGCAGACGCGTGCGGCGCACTAGCCCATGTCGGCTTAGGGCCAATAGCCAACATTGGACGCTATTCGATCACTTCGTCGGCGCGCTCAAGTAGTGACCGTGGGATTGTGAGCCCAAGTGCCTTTGCTGTCTTGTTGTTTATGACCAACTCGAACCGCGTTGCCTGGCGCAGTGGCAAGTCACTCGGCCGAGTGCCGCCCAGGATTTTTGCGACCTGCTCAGCCGCGTTCGTGTAAATTTCGGATGTGGTCGCGCCATAGGACATGAGGCCACCAGCGTCTGTGAAAAAACGAAACGCATTTATGGTGGGCAGGTGAGCCTTGATGGCGAAGTCGGCAAGCTGCTGAGGTCGGGGATAAGAGCTGAGAACGACGTCAGGGTAGATAAACAACGCGTCGGGGTGCTCTTCGGCGACCGCCGCGAGTTCCGGGAGCAGCTCTTCGGCGGCTCCCACCTTGGCTTCCTGCAATGCGATACCCAGACGCGGAGCGATTTCTCGGGTCATCTTTAACGCATTGGGGGCTGCTTCCGGATCATGAAGAAACATGACCCGTGAAATGTCAGGGACCGCCTCTTTGAGGAGTTCGAGACGCTTCGGGCTAAGCTCCGTCGTCATGCATGTAACACCTGTCAAGTTTCCGCCTGGCCGAGCAAGGCGCGTGACATGTTCGAAGGGATCACATGAGTAAACGACAAGCGGTGTGGTCTTGATGGTCGCCGCAACGATTCGTGCTGCTCTCGTGCCCATGGTGAACAGAACATCGACCGGCGTCTGTACGAGTTCCGTGGCTAACCCGGGCATGCGCTCGTATTGGCAACCTGCGAAGCGCTGCTCGATGACAAGGTTCTTCCCCTCAACGTAGCCGAGCTCCGCCAGCCGAGCCCGGAAAATATCGAAATGGGGGCGCTTAGGACCGGGGCCACAGACCTCCAGCCAGCCGACGCGCGCTATCCCAGCAGCCTTTTGCGCTTCGAGCGAGGTCGGCGTGGCGAGCAGGCTTACACTGAGAGCAAGAAGCGTCGCGCCGATCCGCATGACCGTCCCATTTGACTTCATGGCATGGTCCTCCGAGAACTTTTGTTACCCCGTTGAATTCTGGACAGCCGGTTAAGGATTGGCAATGTCCGCTTTGGGTCAAAAGCGGGCCTGGGCGGCGCAACAGTTCATGTCCGCTTTACCCCCAATTGCGCCCGCAAAAGCGGACTTGGGCGAAAGCGAAGTACCATCCGCGCAACCAACCGGCGACTATCAAATACGCGACGGCTCAGCTGTTGCCACAGCACATGATAACAAGCCCTGTGCGAACCCACGCGGCATAGGTCCGTTCGGCAGCGCAGAGCCGTTGTCCATTTAAAATCTGCTTACCAAACCGCCCTGAAATGGGATTATCGACTTAGCT
>DASSSM010000399.1:0-5741 GCA_035708425.1 Pseudolabrys sp. | reverse complement strand
TCATCCCAGCTCTCCCCGGCGGTTTGGCCCCGCCTGCGTCCCCGACACAGGCCCCAGCATACGAAAATTTGCTGCATTTCGGGTGTGGAAAGCGTTAACAGAGCGGCTTCCGAGGCCGCTGTTTCCTCCCAGTGTTTGGGTTACCGTAGGACAGGTTCGCGCCATGGCAAACCGCGAAAACACTTTCATCGAGATCACGCCGGACGTCCTGCTGAAGGCGTATGCCTGCGGGATTTTTCCGATGGCGGAAAGTGCCGACGACCCGGCACTCTATTGGATCGAACCGGAGATGCGGGGAGTCATTCCGCTGCAGGGGTTTCATCTTCCGGCCCGCCTCGCCCGTACCGTCCGCTTGACCCGCTATACGGTCCATATCGACCGCGATTTCGACGCGATCATCGAAGGCTGCGCCGAACCCAAGCAGGATCGCGCGCGCACCTGGATCAATATTCGTATCCGCCGCATCTACCGGTCGTTGTTCGATCGTGGTCACTGCCACACGGTAGAGGTCTACGACGGCGATCATCTTGTTGGCGGATTGTACGGCGTGTCGCTGGGCCGCGCCTTTTTCGGCGAAAGTATGTTCCATCGCGTGCGCGACGCCTCGAAGATCGCGCTCGTGCATCTCGTTGCGCGCCTCAAGCTGGGCGGCTACCGGTTGCTCGACACTCAATATGTTACCGAGCACCTAAGGACGTTCGGTGCCGTCGAAATTCCGAAGCGCCGCTACCACCGGCTGCTCGAAGAGGCGCTGCATGGCGACGCCGAATTTGCAGCTCTGCCTGTCACGCGGACAATCAGCGGCGGAGAAGCGCTCTCGATTCTTCACAACGGTGAGTGATTAACGCACCGGCGGCGGGAAGAAGCCGGGCGGCGGCGGCGCGCGCTGTGGCTGTGGCGGCGGTGATGTTCGCCGCTGTTGTGGCTGCTGTTGCTGCTGCCGCGCCGGCGGCTTCGACGTCTGGTCCGCCGGCACTTCGGCGACATTCGGACTCTGCCCGCCTTTGCATTCAGTCAGCCACACGTCGTAGATTGGGTGCTCGACCGCATGCAGGCCCGGACTTGCAGCGAACATCCAGCCGGTGAAGATCCGTTTGATTTCGCCCTGCAAAGTGACTTCATCGACTTCGACAAAGGCATCGATATTGGGCGTCTCGGTCGGCGGCCGCGAGTAGCAAACGCGCGGCGTCACCTGCAGCGCGCCAAACTGCACGGTCTCATTGATCGCGACGTCGAACGAAATGATCCGTCCGGTGATCTTGTCGAGACCCGAAAATATCGCCGTCGGATTGGTGATGCGTTGCGGCGGCGGCTCGACCACAACTTCGTCACTGGGCTGCGGCGCTGTATTGGCCTGCTGTGGAGCGTTGCGCGGCGAGCCGGGACCGGGCGGCAGCGCCGTGGGCGGCTGCGAGGGCGCCGATACATCCTGTTGCGGACGCTGACCCGGCGGCGGCGCTGGCGCCACAACCCCGCCTGGCGGCGGCGGAAGCGGCTGCGATTGGACCGAGCCGGCCCCTGGCCGGTTGGAAGGAGGCAAATTCATCGGGGCGGGCAGCGGCTGCGACGGCGGCGTATCGCGGTTGCTGGGATAATATGGCGGCGGTTGCTGCGAAGGCGGTGCGTTTGGAACGTCCGCAGGCGGGCGCGGCGGAGGATTACCGAAGATCGAGCCGAATTGCGCAAATGCCGGCGGCGCCGCAAGCAGTGCGGCGAACGCAAACAACACGACTGGGCGGATGCGACGCGCCATCAAGATCCGGTTACGGCCTCGGCCGGCGTGAATTAGCAGCGCCCGGTTAACACGGGGAATACGGCGGCGGAAGGGCAGTTCGCGCGCGGGTCTTGTGAGGCAGGGCGAAACGCCGCGTTGCCCCTCCCCACCGGAACCGGCATGGTCCCGCCAATAAAAACTGTGGCTTTGCAGGGGGCTTTCAATGCGGCGATTTCCTCAACGCTTTCTTGGATGCTTTTTTGGATGCTTGACGCTGGCGGCTTGCGGGCTCGGCGTAACGTCGCCGGTCGCGTGGGCGCAGAGTTATCCCGACCGCCCCATCACCATCGTGGTTCCGCTCGCTGCCGGTACCGGCATGGACGCTCTGGTCCGGCTCTACGCCGACAAGCTGCAGGCCTCGCTCGGCAAGCCGGTGGTGATAGAGAACAAGCCTGGCGCCGCCTTGATGCTTGCCGCCACCGCCGTCGCCTCAGCCCCCGCGGATGGTTACACGCTCCTGGTTTCGACCTCGTCGGCGATGGCGATCAATCCGGTCCTCTACAAGAAGATCAACTACAAGCTCACAGACTTCGTGCCGGTGTCGTTCTACGTGAAGTCGCCGTTCATCCTGGTGGTGAACCCGGACTTGCCGGCCAAGACGGTGCCGGAGCTCATTGAGTTGGCCAAGAAGAGCGAGAAGCCGCTCAGCTACTCCTCGCCCGGCGCCGGCGTGGCACAGCATCTGTCGATGGAATACATGAAGCAGCGCTTCAGCATCAATTTTACGCACGTACCCTATCGTTCGACGCCGCAGTCAGTGTCCGACATCGTCGCCAACCACGTACAACTGGGCTTCGCCGAAGCCGGCGCCACGTTGCCACTGATCCGCGAAGGCAAGTTGCGCGCACTCGCGGTATCGTCAGCGACGCCGATTCCGACGCTGCCCGACGTGCCGCCCTTCGCCAAGGCCGCCAATGCGCCCGACTTCGAAGCGGTTTCGTGGCACATGCTGTTCGCGCCCGCGGCAACGCCAAAGCCCATTCTTGACAGGCTCCATACCGAGATGACGAAGATCATGAGCGACCCGGAGATGAAGCAGAAGGCCAGCAATATCGGACTCCTGCCGATCGATCCGCCTTCGGTCGCAGACACCGAGAAATATCTCGTGAGCGAACGCGAGAAGTGGGGCTCGCTGGTGAAAAAGTTGGGGCTGGAGGGATCGCAGTAACAACCATGTACTGCCGGCCAGGCGTCATGCTCAGCCAACCGGGTCCGGCCTTCTGCCGGCCATAACCCAAAAAGCCGCCTACGACTTCGTATCCGGCGACCACGCCTTGTAGTCCCCGGTCGCCTTCGGCCGCCGCCCGGTCGCGAGCGTCGATCCGGGTGGGCGGTATGCACCCGGCGTTCCGGTCAAATTCGGCCGATGCGACTTCTGCCACGGATGCGGTTTGTAGCTTTCCTGCGTCGGTGGCGTGTCGACAGTATGATGGAGCCAGCCGTGCCAGGACGGAGGCACCGTGGAGGCTTCCGTATAGCCGTTATAGATCACCCAGCGGCGTTCGAAGCCAAGCGTCTTGTCGATCTTGCCGCCGCGGGTCCGATAGTACCGGTTGCCGAACTCGTCCTCGCCGACGATCTCGCCATACATCCAGGTCCAGAATTGCGTCCCGAAGGTCTGCGAATTCCACCAGGTGAACAATTTGAGCAGGAAACTTTTCATCAGCGTCGCGCATTAAATCCCGTTGCAACGCGGGCGTTTTGCCACCTGACCGCGGCCTTGTCCAGCGAGAGCATGTTGAAGCGCCTGGATATTAGGCCATATTTGCCGCACAGACATGAATGATATGAAGGGCGCATGGATTCGCTCAGAGCCGCGCTGACCTCGGTCAAGGATCTGCTCGACTGGCTGCCCGATCTGGTGGTCGCACTGCTAATCCTCACGATCGCGGTGCTTTTTGCGCTCGCCCTCCATAACTGGGCGCGCAAGCTCGTCCGTCGGGCCATAGCCGGACGTTATCCTTTCGTCTTCTCCGTATTCACCCAGACGCGCGGGCTCACAAAGGCGGCGCTGCTCATTCTGGCGATGATGATTGCCGTCCCGGTCGTGCCGCTGCCGCCGGAAACCGCGGCTCTGCTCGCCCGCATGATGGCAGTCGCCGTGATCGGCCTCATCGGCTGGGCGGCGATCATAGCGCTCCATATCGCCGCCGATCTTTATCTGCGCCGCTTCCGCCTCGACATCGACGACAACCTGCTCGCGCGCAAGCACAACACACAGGTTCGCGTTCTTGCGCGCACGGTCGACGTGCTGCTGGTCATGCTCACACTCAGTGCCGCCCTGATGACGTTCCCGGCCGTGCGACAATACGGCGTGAGCCTTTTTGCCTCTGCCGGTGTCGCGGGCATCGTTGCAGGTCTCGCCGCGCGGCCGGTGCTCAGCAACCTGATGGCGGGCGTACAGCTCGCGATGACGCAGCCGATCAGGCTCTATGACGCGGTGATTGTCGAAAACGAGTACGGCACCATCGAGGAGATCACATCCACTTATGTCGTCGTGAAGCTGTGGGATCTGCGGCGGATGATCGTCCCGCTCACCTACTTCATCGAGAAGCCGTTTCAGAACTGGACACGCGAAAACTCGTCGCTCATCGGCAATGTCATGATCTACCTCGACTATCGCGCCCCGGTTGAGCTGATCCGCGAGAAATTCAAGGCGATCCTCAAGGAATCGCATCATTGGGATGGCCAGGTGTCCGCTGTGCAGGTCACCGATTTCAAGGAAGGCACGATGGAATTGCGTCTGCTCATGAGCGCGCGTTCGTCTGGCCAGGCTTTCGATCTGCGCTGCGAGGTACGCGAGAAGCTGATCGATTTCCTTCAGCGCGAGCATCCCGAGGCGCTGCCGCACTCGCGACAGATCGCCTTCAAGAGCGAGTCGGAAGCCGATGCCGCGCCGAAAGACCTGAGCAGCAGAAAGACCGCCAGCGGCCGGTAGCTTGCCGCCAGGACGTTTCGATGATTGAGTGCGCCGCTTTCAAAAAGCGGAGAGCGCAATGCGTTACGCCTTGCTGATCGCTTCGGCCATCGCGCTGCTGTTGTCGAGCCCACCTATCCTTCGAGCGGATGAGACCGTCGGCATCGGCGGCTCGAATGCGGTTCTGCTGCGCCCCTCTGCGCCGCGAGCGAGCGTCATCCTGATGCCCGGAGGCGATGGGTACATCGCGGCCGGTCCTGGCGGCACGATTGGCAAGCTCAAGGGCAATCAGCTGGTGCGCACACGCAACGCCTATCTCGCGCAGGGGCTTGCGGTTCTCGTTGTAGATGCCGACGTCAATCTTGCGCGCGCGGTGGACTACATGGCTGCCATCAAGCGGCCGGTTACGGTTGTTGCGACGAGCAAGGGCACTCTACGTGCGGCGCACGGCATCGCAGGTGGAGCGAAACCGGACGCGCTTGTCCTGACCTCCGGTTTTCTGACCGATGGCTCCGGCAGCCGCCAGAACGTTTCAAATATCCTTGGCTCACCAAGGTTGCTGCCACGCACTTTGGTGATCGCGCACCGGCACGATTCATGCCGCTTCACCCTGCCCGCTGGCGTTGAACCGTTCATTCGCTGGGCCGGCGGGAAGGCCAGCGTCAAATGGCTCGAGGGCGGAATGGATTCCGGTGACCCCTGCCAAGCGCGCGGCCATCACGGATTCAACGGTCTCGACGGCGAGGTCGTTTCGGCAGCGGCCGGATTTCACTAGCGATGCAAACCCGAGCGTCAATTCACAGCGTTGGGTAAGCCGTGTGGCGCATTTCTCGCCGCCCGCTTGGGAGCTAACGTCCTGACTCAATTCCGAGAATCAGCGACTCCAAGGTTGGGTAAGAACCGCTTTTCCCCGTCCTGTCCCCCGCCCCGCCGTCGACTGCTGTTTGTCGTCTGGTGCACGCAAGTCCCATTTTTCCGTCATTTTTCCGTCATGGCCGGAGGCATAAAAACCTAGGGTCGCCCCCCGAGAAAAATGCTTTCCGGGCGTCC
>DASSSM010000398.1:0-2165 GCA_035708425.1 Pseudolabrys sp. | reverse complement strand
ATCGATGCGCTTGCGGCCTCGCTCAATACGGAACTGGCAAAGCTTTCGTTCAAGCCGGACGTGATCATCGCCTCCTACCATGGCATGCCGGAAGACTATGTCGCCAAGGGTGATCCCTATCTCAAGCATTGCGGCGAGACGACGGCGCTGCTGCGCAAAAAGCTCAAGCTCGATGACGAACGCCTGATCATGACGTTCCAGTCGCGCTTCGGCACTGCCGAGTGGCTCAAGCCCTACACCGATGCGACCGTGAAATCGCTGGCCGATCGCGGCGTGAAAAATCTCGCTGTGATCACGCCGGGCTTTGCGGCGGATTGTCTCGAGACGCTGGAAGAGATCGCGATGGAGAATGCGGCCATATTCCGGGATGCGGGAGGAGACAACTTTGCCGCGATCCCTTGTCTCAACGACAGTCCCGGCGGCATAGCGGTGATCCGCGATATTGTCATGCGCGAGCTCAAGGGCTGGGTGTAGCTCGTGAAACCGGGCGCTTGAGCGGGCCACGAACGCGCCGAATGCGCACCGCGAGCATCGTGATGCTTGGCTTGCGCGTGCAGCGCTAGCTACTTGCCGTCAAGCAAGCGGCGCATTTCGGCGCGAAGCTCCGGTGCAATATCGTCGCGCTGCAGCGCATAAGCCAAGTTTGCTGCGAGAAATCCGATTTTCGAGCCACAGTCGAAGCTGCGGCCTTCGAATTTCAGTCCATAAAACGGCTGGGTGCTTGCCAGCGCCACCATCGCGTCGGTGAGCTGAATTTCACCGCCAGCGCCCGCCACCTGCGTTTCGAGAAGCTCGAAGATCTGCGGCTGCAAGATGTAGCGTCCTGTAATGGAAAGATTGGAAGGCGCTTCGCTAGCTTTTGGCTTTTCGACCATTTTGGTGATCGAGAATGTTTTTCCCTTTGCAGCGCCGACGCCGACCACGCCGTACATATGCACGCGTTCGGCCGGGACTTCCTCGACCGCAACGATATTGGCACTGCCATCGAGATCCTTGGCGGCATCGATCATCTGTGCCAGGCAACCGCGTGGGTGCTGGACCAGCACATCGGGCAGCAGCAGCGCAAACGGTTCATGGCCGACGAGCTCGCGGGCGCACCACACGGCGTGACCCAGGCCGAGTGGCGATTGCTGGCGCGTGAAGCTGACGGTTCCCGCCTCGGGCAGATCCTTCGACAGCAGACTGAGCTCGGCCTTCTTGCCGCGCTCCGTCAAGGTTAATTCGAGTTCGAACTGGCGATCGAAGTGGTCCTCAATCACGCTTTTGTTCCGGCCCGTCACGAAGATGAAATGCTCGATGCCGGCCTGGCGTGCTTCATCGACCACATGCTGGATCAACGGCCGGTCGACGACCGGGAGCATCTCCTTGGGCATGGCCTTGGTCGCGGGCAAAAAGCGGGTTCCGAGGCCGGCCACGGGAAATATGGCTTTGCGAATGCGGGTCATGCGAGAATCTTCAATATAAGTCGTGAATTCCGGCGCAGAAAGCACGGGTCAGGGTGGGGGGTCCAGATGCGACATAAAGAAGTACACCATTAACGCCCCTGAAATGATATCGGGGCACCCATAGATTTGGGGGATTAACGACGGGACGGGCATGAGCGCACGGTTGCCACTGGTCGTCATTGCGGGCGTTTTTGCGGCTGCCGGCGCAATCGCTGGAGCGCAGGATTCTCGTTATCCCGCCACCACAGGCGCGCTGTCGCAGCCAGCGCCCCAACTGACCGTGGAGTGGAGTGGGCAGTCGGGCGCATCCGGCCATCCGCTAATGACGGCTGAGGCAATCCGTGCGTCGGCGGCGAATTTTCATAGCTGCATCCAGCGGCTCTGGCCGGCGGCCGCAAAGCGTGGCGTTTCGCGAAATACTTTTGCAAAGTTTACCGCGGCGTTGACGCCTGATCTGCGGATCATGGATCTGCTCGACAACCAGCCTGAGTTCACCAAATCGGTCTGGGATTATCTCGATATCCTCGTGACGACCGAACGTATCGAGCGGGGGCGCGCGCTGCTGGAAAAATACCGCAGCGTTTTTGATGCCGTGGAGCGGACCTATGGCGTCGACCGCTATTCGATCGCGGCAATTTGGGGCGTCGAGACCAACTACGGAACGCTTGGCGGCGAGCGTCCGGTCCTGCGCTCAACCGCGACGCTGGCCTGTATTGGACG
>DASSSM010000397.1:0-3990 GCA_035708425.1 Pseudolabrys sp. | reverse complement strand
TTTTACCGCCAAAAAATCGGGACGGAGCGACCACAACGACGGCCTCACCAGCCCCCCGATCCACACGACGTCGCGACAACCTGCGGCCCTGGCAAGCCGCGTAAATGCCCCAAATTGCCCGACCCGAAGCCAATGATGCCGATAACGCGTAACCATCCTGGGCTCGGCATGCCCGGAAAGCGGAAACAGCACTAGATCGCGTCCGCGCTTCGCAGCCGAGTCCGCCACCGCCAGAGGCAACGTGCCGCCACCGCAAATCAGCGCGAGCGGACCGCCCTGACCAACGGCTGCGGCGTTGTTCATGTCTCCTGATCCGCCTCGTTGCGTTTGACGGCCATCGTCAACGGTCGCTTCGCCGAACGAATAAAATCGATAATTTTGCCAACCAGCGGATCGCCGGAATACTCGCCGGCAACCCGATCGACGCGCGAGCGAAACTCTCCTTCGCCAAAGAACAGCGCCTGATACGCCGAACGCGCGCGCTGAACGTCCGCCTTTGCCGCACCGCGCCGCCGCATACCGATCACATTGAGTCCAATCAGATCGGCTAGTGGACCGTGCGCCATGCCGAATGGAATGACATCGGCACGCACGCCGCTCAGGCCAACGATCATTGCGCCTTCACCGATGCGGACAAACTGACGAACCGCGACGCCGCCACCAAAGACCACATGGTCACCGATCGTCACGTGGCCGCCCAGAACCGTGTTGTTGGCAAAAACGACGTGGTTGCCGACCTTGCAGTCATGCCCGACATGCGAACCGACCATGAAGAAACACCGGTCGCCAACTTCCGTAACGCCACGATCGTCTTCGGTGCCCGTGCTCATGGTTACGTTTTCGCGGATGTCGCATTCGGCGCCCACGATCAACCGCGTCGGTCCTCCCCGATAGCTGAATGACTGCGGCGGAGATCCAAGCGATGCAAACGGGTAAATGACCGTCCGCGGCCCTATCGTGGTGTGGCCGCTCAGATTGACGTGAGCAATCAGGCGGCACCCGTCGGCAACACTCACGTGCGCACCGATCGTGCAATATGGACCGATCAGGACGTCTTTTCCGATCGTGGCCCCGGCTTCGATCCGCGCCGAGGGATCGATCATATGTGCGCTCATGCGTCGGACAGCATGGCCCCAACCTGGGCCTCGGCGACGACCTGGCCCGCCACTTTTGCTTCGCCGCGATACCACCACATCGACTTACGTCGCGTAATGCGGTCCATGTGATACTCGATGGTGTCGCCGGGCCGCACGGGCTTGCGGAATTTTGCCTTGTCGATGGTGAGAAAAAAGACGGATGTCGGATGTGCCCCTGTCGCCGCTATGCAGAGCACGCCCGCCGTTTGAGCCATGCCCTCGATCATCAGCACGCCTGGAAACACGGGGTTGCCGGGAAAGTGGCCCTGAAAATGCGGCTCGTTGATCGTTACATTCTTGATGCCGATGCCGTGCTCGTCGCCGCGGATGTCAATAACGCGATCGACCATTAAAAATGGATAACGGTGCGGCAACATTTTGAGCACCGTCGAAATGTCCGCCGCCTCAAGTTGAGTCACGATCTTGTTCATGCGGCGGCCTCACTCATCGGCGGCCGTTTTTGAGCCGCCATCCTTGCGCGCGAGTCGCTCAAGCACCATTATTTCGCGGAACCACTGCTTCACTGGCTTTGCTGGCGTTCCGCCCCAACGCGCACCCGGCGGCACATCCCCATGGACCACGCTGATCGCCGCAATCTGCGCGCCTTCGCCGATCGTGACGTTGTTATTCAGGCCAACGCGTGCGCCGAGCACAACAAAATCCTCAAGAGTTGAACTGCCTGAAATTCCAGTCTGAGCAACGATGACGCAATGTCTGCCAATGCTCACATTGTGACCCACCTGCACCAGGTTGTCGATCTTGGTGCCCTCGCCAATGATGGTGTCGCGAATAGCTCCCCGATCCACAGTTGTTCCGGCTCCGATTTCGACGTCATCCTGGATGATAACGCGGCCAACCTGAGGCACTTTGAGATGTCCTTTTCCCCCCATCACAAAGCCGAACCCGTCCTGCCCTATATTGCATCCCGGATGGACAATGACCCGGTCGCCAACGAGGGCGTTGCTGATCACCGTATTGGCGCCGATTGAACAATCACGGCCGATCCGCACTCCGGCGCCGATCACCGCATTTGCTCCAACGACCGTTCCGCTGCCGATTTCAACCTGCAGGCCGATCACCGCACCGGGTTCGATGCCGACGCCATCTTCCATGCGCGCGCCGGTGTCGACGTGCGCTCCGGCGAAATCGCCGGGCTTGGACAAAGATGACGGCCGCAAAGCGTGCGGAAATAATTCACGCGCGGCCATAACGAACGCGCGATAGGGTTCGCGGACGGTCATCACCGAAACGTGGTTCGGCAGTTCTTTCGCAAGCGCTGCCGTCGTCAGGCACGCGCCGGCGTGCGTGGCCGCCGCCGCCGCCGCAAAATTCCTGCTCTCCAGAAATGTGAGGTCGCGCGGACCAGCCCGGTCAAGCGGCGCAATATTCGAGATGCGGGCAATCCGCTGCGACCGAGAGGCAATCGCCGCGCCGGTCACGCTCGCAATTTCGTCAAGCGTAAGACCCGCGGACCGTCGTAGGAATATGGGCTCGCTCATCCCGCCGGAATCCGACCCGTCGCTCCTGCCTGGCGTCGCCAAGATCAGAACTTGGTGCCGCCACTGAAGCGGAACACCTGTGTGCGATCGCAAACTTCGTTGCCGGCGATCCCGGTGGCACAATATTTTGTTATCGGATACGCAAGATCGAAGCGAAGCGGCCCCAGCGGCGAATCCCAGAGCAGACCAACGCCGACCGAACTACGGATCATGGACGGACTATTCAGGCCGACCTGGAGCGTTTCGCCGGTCACATTCCAGCTTGTCGGCCCTTGATAATCCCAGAGCGAGCCCGCGTCTGCGAAAACCGCAACCTTGATGCCGATATCCTTGGGCAGGAAATATAACGGCGTCTGGGCTTCCACGGTCGCCCCCCAGTAAAGCGATCCGCCGAGCGGGTCGTTCGTCGTGCCATTCGTCAGATCGCGCGGCCCCAGACCTGCCGGCGCAAAGCCGCGCACGAGATTGGGTCCCATCTGGAAGTGGTCGAGCATGCGCAAATCTTTGCCACCCCAGCCTGAAATATTGCCGGCTTGCAGTTTGAAAACGCTGACCACGTCGTTGATGACTTCGTAGTAGGTGCGCGCTTCGACCTGTGTTCTGATGAAATTCACGTCACCACCAACGCCGGCGAAATCCTGCTTGAGCTCGGCAAAGATGCCGCTGGTCGGCAGCCGGTTGTTGTCGAGGGTGTTGTAAGAAAGCGTATAGCCAACCAGCGAAACGTTCACCGCACCTGCGGCCAATTCTTTGCGGACCGCTAGCGACGCTTCGCCGTCGGCGTAACAGCCAAATGGAACATTTACGGTCGTATCCTCTTGCCCAGGGACTTGACCGGCTTCGTTCTGCGGATTGACGCCCTGGCCGCCGTTGATGAGCGCGTTGCTCGAAAATTGACAGTTGTTGTATTGATACGGCAGCGTAATTTTCTGCTGATAGAACGTATAGCGCGGTTGGAACGCAACCTCTTCGGTTAGCGCAAATCCGAGCCTGAGATTGGTTCCGATCGTCTGGCTGTCATACGAAATGTAATTCGAAGCCAGGTTCTGCCGTCCAAAGACGTCGATGCCGCCGGCCATTCGATAGCCGAACAGGAATGGCTCGACGAAAGACAAATCAAAGCCGCGAACGCGCTCGCCATAGGTGAACGACGCCTTTCCGTAGTTTCCGCGGCCCATGAGGTTGCGGTCGGCGACGCTAACCTCACCGATCAAGCCGTCGGCGGTCGAATAGCCACCAGAGATTGAGAACTCGCCGGTCGCCTGCTCTTCAACATTGACGTTGACCACCACCCGGTCGGGCGCCGAGCCAGGCTCGTTCGTTATCTTGACGTTCTTGAAGTAGTTCAGGTTCTT
>DASSSM010000396.1:0-5721 GCA_035708425.1 Pseudolabrys sp. | reverse complement strand
GCTTGAGCGCGACGTCGACGCGATAACGATTGCTGCGCCAACTCACCTTCATCGGGATATCGCGCTGGCCTGTATCGCGCGCGGCGTCCACGTGTTGGTGGAAAAGCCGATCGCGTCGTCGGTCGAAGAGGGCCGCGAGATTATCAATGTGGCGCGCCGGGCCGACGTAACGCTGATGGTCGGCCATGTCGAGCGTTTCAATCCCGCGGTCGAGGCCATCAAGGAAGCCATCCGTGGCGAGGACATTCTCTCAATTGCGATCACCCGCGTTGGCCCGTTTCCGCCGCGCATGTCGAATGTCGGCGTGGTGATCGATCTGGCGGTTCACGATATCGACCTGATCCGCTGGTTTACCGATTCCGACATTATCGAGGTGCAGCCGCAGCTTTCGAGCGCGGTCGCCGAACGCGAGGACATTGCGCTTCTGCAGTTCCGCACCGCCTCCGGCGTGCTGGCGCACATCAATACGAATTGGCTGACGCCCTTCAAGGCGCGCAACGTCACGGTGGCGACACGCGGAAAATATGTAATGGGCGATCTGCTGACGCGCCAGGTGACCGAGTGCTTCGGCTTCCAGCCTGACGGAAGTTACTCGATGCGGCATCTGTCGGTCGGCCACGCCGAGCCGCTGCGTTCCGAATTGCTTGCCTTCCTTCGTGCCGTGCGCTCCGGGGGTGCGCCTGCTGTGACCGGTGAGGAAGCGGTGGCCAGCCTTGAAATCGCGACGCGCTGCCTCGCGACGCGCCCGACCGTGGTGACGCCTGCGCAACGCAAGGGTCCCCGCGTCGTCGTCGGTTGACGGGCCGGGTTCGTTCGTTTACGGGCGTTCGATGAATTTGCGCGCCAATCCGCCGATCCCATTTATTGACGTGGCCGCGCAGCGCCGCAGGCTGAGCTCTGCGATCGACGCGGCGGTCGGGCGGGTCCTGAACCACTGCCAGTTCATTCTCGGACCGGAAGTGCGCGCGTTCGAGGCCGAGCTCGCGGCGTTCTGCAACGCACGCCATGTCGTGACCTGCGCGAGCGGCACCGATGCGTTGATCCTCTCGTTGCGTGCGATGGGAGTTGGGCCGGGCGACGCGGTGCTTTGTCCGTCATTCACCTTTTGCGCGACGGCGGAGGTGGCGGTTCTGGTCGGGGCGACTCCGGTCTTTGTCGATGTCGATGCAGCGACGTTCAACATCGACGCCAAGGGGATTGCCGGCGCGGTGGCGACGGCAAGAGAAGCCGGGCTCAGGCCGAAAGCGATCATTCCGGTGGACCTGTTCGGCCTGCCGGCCGATCACGGGGCGGTGCAAGCTGCGGCAAGCGCCGAAAACCTGTTGGTTCTCGACGACGCCGCCCAGGGTTTTGGTGCGACATGCAACAATCGGCGCTTGGGTACGTTTGGCCAGGCGACGGCGACCAGTTTTTTCCCCGCCAAGCCGCTCGGTTGCTATGGCGATGGCGGCGCGGTGATGACCGACGATGACGGCTTTGCCGAAGCCCTCCGCAGCCTGCGTGTGCATGGGCAGGGGAGTGACAAATACGACAATGTCCGCATCGGTCTTGCTTCGCGGCTCGACACGATCCAGGCGGCGATCCTGATCGAAAAGCTCAGGATCTTCCCCGACGAAATCGATGCCCGCAACAGGATTGCCAATCGTTACAATAAAGGACTTGGCGATATTGTGGGCGTGCCGCGCATTCCGGCCGGCTATACCTCGGTGTGGGCGCAATACACGATCCGGGTTGCGGGCGGCCGTCGTGATGCGCTTGCCGCCGCGCTGAAATCCGAAGGTATCCCGACCGCAATCTACTACCCGATCCCGCTGCATCGACAGCAGGCTTACAAGCACTATCCGGTCGGGAAGGGCGGCGTGGCGGTTAGCGACAGGCTTGCTGCCGAGGTGATCAGCCTGCCGATGCACGCTTATCTTGATGCGCCGACCCAGGACCGCATCATCGACGCGACGCGCCGCGCGCTGAAGTCGTAGAATGTGATCGTTTCAGTTGCCGCAGTATTGACCCACAATGTCATGGCCGGGCATAGCCGTCCGAAGGACGGCGTGCTTTTGCACGCCTATGTCCCGGCCATCCACGTCTTTGATGCGTTTGAGGATTCAAGACGTGGATGCCCGCGACAAGCGCGGGCATGACGATTCCATTTGATCCGATTTCTACGTGCGCTTGTAAACGTCGTCGAGCCGCTCGATATCGTCCTCACCGAAATAGCTGCCAGTCTGCACCTCGATCAGTTCGAGCGGGATTTTTCCCTTGTTCGCCAGCCGATGCACGCTGCCGATGGGGATGTAGACCGACTCATTTTCATGCACCGCCCGGACCTTTTCGCCGATCGTCACCTCGGCCGTGCCGTGCACCACGACCCAGTGCTCGGCGCGATGACGGTGCTTTTGCAATGAAAGGACGCCACCCGGGGTGACGACGATGCGTTTGACCTGAAATCGATCGCCAATATCGATCGACTCGTAATAGCCCCAGGGCCGGTGGACCCGCTTGTGGTCGGTTGCCTCCGGCCTTTTTTCTGACTTGAGCTTGCCGACAAGTTCGCGGACTTCCTGCGCCCGCGCGCGCGGGACGACCAACACGGCATCCGAGGTGCTGATCACCACGAGATCGTCGACGCCAACGACAGCCGTCAGGCGATCGTTGGAATGCACTATGCAACCCTTTGCATCCATCGTCACGACCGAGCCTTGCAGGACATTGCCGGCGGCGTCTCGTGATTTGGAGTCGGGGGGAGTAATGTCGTAGAGCGCGTCCCAGCTGCCGATATCCGACCAGCGGAAATTTCCGAGCGCAACTGCTGCGAGGTCGGTCCTTTCCATGACCGCGTAGTCGATTGATTTCTGCGGCGCGCGCGAAAATGCGCCCGATTCCAGGCGCAAAAATCCAAGATCGTTGCTGGCATTCGCGACTGCAGCGTCAACCGCGGAGGCCATGTCAGGCTCGAGGCGCTTGAGCTCCGACAGCAGGACGGCCGCACGGAACAGAAAGTTGCCGGAATTCCAGAGATACCCATCGCGGACATAGCGCGCGGCAGTTTCGGCATCCGGCTTTTCGACAAAGCTCTTCACCGCGAAGACGCCCTCACCGATCGCCTCGCCGGGAAGAATGTAGCCGTAGCTGGTTTTTGGTTCCGTCGGCTTGATACCGAAGGTGACAATGCGGCCTGCCTCGGCGGCGACACGTCCGGCCTGGCAGGCTGCCCTGAATGCGTCGACGTCCGGAATTATGTGATCGGCGGCAAGCGCCAGCACCACGGCCTTGGGATCGCGGCGGCTGGCGACCATGGTTGCCGCGGCGATCGCGGGCCCCGAATCGCGGCGCATCGGCTCAATGACGATCGTCGCGTCGACGCCGAGCTCCTCGGCCTGACGCCGCGCAAAGAAGTGGAAGTTGGGGCCGGTGATGACGATGGGCGGCGCGAACATCGCATCCCGCACGCGCAACAGCGTTTCCTGATAGGTCGACTTGTCGCCGATCAAGGGCAAGAACTGCTTCGGCAGGGCGTCGCGCGACACCGGCCAAAGCCTCGTTCCGGCGCCGCCTGCCAGCAGAATTGGGATGATAAGTGAGGCCATAGGTTGCGGTTGGAGGGCTGATATGGGCTCTTTGTTCCAGCGCGGAATTGTCTTAAGGCAGTTCCGCGTATCTGACTATCGCTATCGCTCGCGTCGGGCTCAAGTGTCGAACGGCTGCATTAACGCTTCCGGTGGGGATTTTCCCTGATGATTGAGCGCATTTTGACCGTCGGCGGCTTCACGCTGCTCTCGCGCGCCACCGGCTTTGCCCGCGACATCATCCTGGCTGCCGTTCTTGGTGCCGGTCCCGTGGCCGACGCCTTCTTCGTGGCTTTGCGGCTGCCCAACCACTTCCGCGCCATATTCGCGGAAGGGGCATTCAACGCGGCGTTTGTCCCCGCCTATGCGCGCATAAGGGAAAGCGGCGGAGCCAGCCGCGCCGCCATATTCGCGGACCGCATCTTCACCCTGCTGCTTGCGAGCCAGATCGTGTTGCTCGCGGTGGCGCTGCTGTTCACGCCGGCGGTGATCGATGTGCTGGCGCCCGGTTTCTCGCACGACCCCGGCCGTTTCGCGCTGGCTGTCGAACTCACTCGCATCACATTTCCCTATCTGCTGCTGGTGACGCTGGTGACGCTCTACGGCGGAATCCTCAATGCGCTGCAGCGGTTCGCTGCAGCCGCTGCCGCGCCGATCCTGCTCAACCTGTCGCTGATCGTTGCGCTGGCGCTTGCGGCTTTCTTTCCGACCGCCGGTCACGCGGCGGCATGGGGTGTTCTCGTTGCCGGTGTCCTTGAGTTCCTGCTGGTCGCGGGCGATGCCGGAATAGCCGGCGTACTGACCAAATTGCGCTGGCCCGAGCTCGATGCCGACGTGCGGCAATTCTTTCGCGCCCTGGGGCCGGCAATTGTCGGCTCGGCCGGCGTCCAGCTTGCCCTGTTTGCAGACACGATCATCGCAAGCTTTTTGCCGGCGGGTGCGCTATCGGCGCTCTACTATGCCGACCGGCTCAATCAGCTGCCGATCGGCGTCATCGGCATTGCGGCCGGCACCGTCATTCTGCCCGAGATGTCACGCCGTATCGCGGGCGGCGATCACCAGGGGGCTGCGCATGCGCAAGGCCGCGCCATCGAATTCACGTTGCTGTTGTCGATTCCCTGCGTCGCCGCCTTCTTTGTAATCCCCGACCTCATCATGCGCGCGCTCTTCATGCGTGGCGCCTTCACGGCGGCCGATGCCGAGGCGGCGGGGCGCACGCTCATGGCTTACGCATTCGGTTTGTTGCCGTTCGTGCTCATCCGCAGCGTGGTTGCAACTTTCTTTGCGCGCGGAGATACGGCGACACCGGTCAAGGCGGCGCTGATTGCCGCTGTCGTCAACATCGCATTCAAGGTGCTGCTGATGGGACCGCTCGCGCAAATCGGGCTCGCGCTGGCGACGTCGATTGGCGCCTGGATCAATCTCGGCCTGGTGGTCTGGTTTGCGACGCGCGCCGGCCATATGCCGCGTGACGAACGCTTGCGCCGGTCGGGTCTGCGGTTCGTCATCGCCGGCGTCGTGCTCGCTGCAGCGTTGTGGCTGTGTCACGCGCCCGTTGCCGGATGGGTCGGGAACTGGCACGGCCTGCGTGATCTTGCCACGCTCGGTGTACTCGCGGTCATTGGCGCCGTTGTCTATGCCGGGCTCATCGTGATTTTATTTGGCGGTGGGTGGCTTGCCGCTTTTCGCGGCAAATCACATCGATAAAAAGCATTATTTCCAAGCTATTGCCGAATTGCCGAGGTGGACATAGGTCACTGGCGACGGTATTGGGACTGCCCGCAATCATTGCTGTTTGGCTGCAGGAATTCATGAATTCTCGAGCGCTTGTTTCATCATTTTTCCTGATGCGTCCCGTCGCAGGGGTTGCGTTGCCGCTCGCGATTGCGACTTTCGTTGCAAGCTGCGGGGAGCGGCCGCAGCAGGGTGGTGCGCCACCACCACCGACAGTGATCGTATCGAAGCCGGTCAAGCGCACCGTCTTCGATTACGACGAATATGTCGGGCGTTTCACCGCCATCAATTCGGTGGAGGTGCGCGCGCGCGTATCGGGTTATCTCGACAAGCTGCATTTCAAGGACGGGCAGCTCGTCAAGCAAGGCGACCTGCTTTTCACGATCGACAAGCGGCCGTTCCAGAACACGCTCGACCAGGCGCG